>JAJDHA010000012.1 GCA_030265965.1 Odoribacter sp. OttesenSCG-928-L07 | reverse complement strand
AGGAAATTCATTATGAATTTTCATCATATAATCGTCGCGATATGTTTTTGCAAGTACAGATGCAGCTGCAATACATGAATATTTTCCATCTCCTTTAACAATACATTCATGCTTAATATCATGATAATCATTAAACCGATTTCCATCAACCAAAATAAATTCAAATTTTGATTTTAGTCCGTCTAAAGCGCGATGCATAGCTAAAAATGAAGCATTGAGAATATTAATTTTATCTATTTCATCATTATCAACTATTCCTATTGAGAAATCTACTGCCGTTGATTCAATAATATTTCTGAGTGTATATCTTTGTTTCTCAGTTAATTTCTTCGAATCATTTAAAGTATCTATTTTGCAATTTAAGGGTAAGATTACAGCTGCTGCGAAAACAGGTCCTGCCAAACAACCTCTTCCTGCTTCATCACATCCGGCAACAAGTTTAATATCTTTATAATTAAGCGTTAACATTAAATTCGATTAATAAATGGAACAAAGGTAAAACTGCTATTAAACAGAAAAATATATCTGCCCAAATAGTTTTGATATTAGTTAATGTGTAGGATAAAATTATTGATAATAAAGGAATTGCCATCATAATATATATCACAGGATTATTTAATAAAACAACTAAAATAAGAGAAATAAATAAAATAATAATAATAAAAGTGTATTTATTTCGAATAGCTAAGCTCATAGTATGGAGTCGTTTAACTACAAAACCAATTGAAAAGATAATTAATACTGCATAATATATAATAATTGCATAATCAAAAATTGATATATTATTTTTGAATATTTCGAAATTGACGAATATAGGATCAAATTGAGTAGTTAGTTTTTCGATATTTCCTGCCGCAAATTCGATAAACAACCAAATGATTATCGGCAAAGTAAATCCGGTAATAATTATAAGCACATCTCTAAATCTATAAGATGTGTCAATGACAAACACTGCAATAATAATAAATAAAAGAAATATTACAGCAGATAAATCGGTTAAGGTAGCAATACCAACCATAAATCCTGCTGCAAAAAAATCTACTTCTGAATGATTATCATTATCTTTTGAGGTTAAATTAAGTAATCGATTGATACTAATTAAAATTAGCATGTTTGCAATTAATGCCGGATTATATAATTGAAATTGAAACAATAAAGCAAAAATAATAGGAGGTAATAATGATGCTTTTGAAATAAGAAAGTTATTTGTATTTATTCTGCTAACAAGCAAAAGACAAGCTAAAAAACAGATTAAAAGTATTAAAGAAGTAATAATTGGAGAAAAGTTGTAAACATATCTTATCAAACTCATAATCGGGGAGTCTGATTCCGACATTCCAAAAAATCTTTCCGGAAAAATAATACATGGTAACTGCGTGAGTATCGCAATAATAGTAATTACAATAATTGTAATTGGATATGTTTTTCCGAAAAATTTAACTATCATTATATTAAATCTTTACCTAAGTCGTAACGAAGATATTTGTTGTCAAAATTGATTTTATCAGCAAGATTGTAAGCATTTTCAAAAGCATCGGAAACAGAATTGCCGAATGCTGTGGCAGTAATTACTCTACCTCCATTTGCAATTAAATTTCCTTTTTCATCTATTTTGGTACCTGCATGAAATATTAATCCTGCGTTATTTTCTATGTTAATTTCCATACCCTTATTGTAACTGTTTGGATATCCATTTGATACGAGCATAACGGTTGCAACAGTTCGAGTATCTATTTCTATTCTTGTATAATCTAATTGTTTTTTAGCTGCAGCTGTAAAAATTTCAAGAATATCACTTTTAATGCGTGGAAAAACAGATTCAGTTTCAGGATCACCCATTCTACAGTTATATTCAATTACATAAGGCTCTCCGTTACAATTCATTAAACCGAAAAATATAAAACCTGTATAATCAATATTCTCCTTTTGCAATCCTTTAATAGTAGGTAAAATAACTTTTTCTTCGACCTTCTGCATAAATTCGTGATTTGCAAATGGTACCGGTGATACCGAGCCCATTCCTCCGGTGTTTAATCCTGTATCACCTTCGCCTATTCTCTTATAATCCTTAGCTTCAGGTAGCATAAGATAATTTTCACCATCAGTAATAACAAAAACTGACAATTCTATTCCGTGTAAGAACTCCTCTACAACAACTCTTTCGCTCGATTTGCCGAACTTTTCATCCTCAAGCATTTCTTTCAAACTTAACTTTGCTTCTTCAAGAGTTTCAGCAATTATCACACCTTTTCCTGCTGCTAAACCGTCTGCCTTAAGAACGTAAGGAGGTTTTAAAGTTTCAAGGAAGTTGTACCCATCATTAAGAATTGCTTTTGAAAAAGACTTGTATTGTGCAGTTGGAATTTTATGTTTTATCATGAATTGTTTTGAAAACTCCTTGCTGCTTTCGAGCATTGCGCCTTGTTGTGAAGGTCCGATAATCATTAATTCTTTATGTATTGGCGCCAAAAAATCTGTTATACCTTCTGCAAGTGGAATTTCAGGACCAACAACCAGCATATTAATATTTTGGTCGTTAATAAATTTGCTAATTGCGTCAAAGTCAGCGACATCAAGATTGGTGTTTTTGCCTAAGAAGTTTGTTCCGCCATTACCAGGAGCAATAAAAAGATTATCAAGCAATTTGCTTTGTGCTATTTTGTAAGCAATGGCATGTTCTCTGCCGCCGGAACCTAATAAAAGTACATTCATATTTTTTCTTGCAAAGATAACATTTTTAGAAAAGCAACGTTTGTCTAAATATAATAATGCTATTTTTGCAGATTAAATTTTGTTAATGAAGAGAAAATTTATTCTTAATCTTATTCTTCTTGTATTGTTAAATGTGCTTATAAAGCCGTTTTACATTCTTTTTATAGATAGAACAGTACAATTTACAGTTGGAGCGCAAGAATACGGATTATATCTTTCGATTTTTAATTTCACATTTATAATAAACATTTTATTAGACATGGGAATTGTGAATTTTAATAATCGAAAAATTGCACAAAACTCAACTTTCCTCGAAAATAATTTTGCCTCAATATTAAGTTTACGCTTAATTTTAGGATTAGGATATATTGTCATAGCGTTTATCATTGCTTATTTTATGGGTTATGATTCACGACAGTTTTATCTTTTAGGAATACTTGCTTTTAATCAGTTTCTATTATCATTTGTCTTATATCTTAGGTCTAATATATCG
Source organism: Odoribacter sp. OttesenSCG-928-L07 (assembly GCA_030265965.1). Classification (GTDB taxonomy): domain Bacteria; phylum Bacteroidota; class Bacteroidia; order Bacteroidales; family BM520; genus RGIG7150. The sequence continues at coordinate 28,910 of JAJDHA010000012.1, read as the reverse complement.
GGCTTATTAATGTTTGTCACCGACAGCTTTTTGTCGATTCTTGATAAATTTTTACTCATAATATTCTGTTCTATTCTTTTATATACCAAAATTTTCCCGGGGACATTCAAAATAGAATGGTTTATATATGCTCAAACAGTTTCATATATTGTCACTGCTCTTGTAGCTTTGATTATAGTGATTAAGAAAGCTAAATTTAAGCGTTTAAAATGGGATAGAAAATTCTTTTTTAATATTTTAAAACAAAGTTTGCCGTATGCAACATTAACATTCTTAATGTCATTCTATAACAGAGTTGATTCAGTGATGTTAGCACAAATGATTCCAGGTGTAGAAGGACAAATCCAAGTTGGTATTTATGCACATTCCTTTCGATTGTTAGAAGCATTGATAAATTTTTCTTATTTATTTGCTGTTTTGCTTCTGCCGATTTTTTCAAGAATGCTTGCTAATAAAGAAGATGTAAAAGGCATAACAGGTGTTGCGTTTAACTTTTTGACAATATTTGTTTTAAGTTTTACAGCCATTTCTTGGTTTTATTCTTTTGAGATAATGGATTTAATGTATGACGATTATATTGATTTGTCGGCAAAAGTTTGTAAAATACTTCTGTTGTGTTTGCCCGGAATGTCGTATGGATATATTTTCGGCACATTACTTACTGCAAATGGCAGTTTAAAACAACTAAATATTATTGCTGCTGCTTGTATGTTATTGAATTTGATTTTAAATCTTATTTTAATCCCGAAGATTCAAGTAGTTGGTGCAGCGATTACAGGTGTAGTTACACAATCTGCAGTCGTTATTTTACAAATAATTACTATTAAAAAAATCTTTAATTTTAAAATAGGATCAAATCTTATTAAAACAATTCTACGTGTTATTGCTTTAGTTTTGATAGTCATAATATTTGGTTATTTCTCAACAAAATTAAATTTACTATGGTATTATAAATCAATAATAATAGTTATTCTAATTATCATTAGCGCTTTTGCACTTAACATGTTAAATATTAAAGAATTGATTAAAATGATAAAATCTGATGATTAAAAAATATAATAGTTGTCCGTATAAATAAAAAAAATATATATCTTTACAAACTTTTTTGAATGTTAAATACTGCTAATGAAATCCAACATTGACAATAAATTAGAAACCGGTTTTTTTATAAATATTCTTATCAGGAATTATAAATTGCTGTTTTGGGTTTGTTTTATCACGATTATTTTATCATCATTCTTTTCATCACCGTTATTTATTACTCCAAAGTATAAATCTCAAATGATAATGTTTCCTGCATCAAGTAATTCTATTTCTAAAGCATTACTTACAGATCAGGTAAGCATTAAGCAAGACGTGCTTCAATATGGTGAAGATGAGCAAATTGATCAAATGTTGCAAATTTTAAACTCAAACAAAATAAGAGACAGAGTAATAGAAAAATTTAATTTACTCGAGCATTATGGTTACTCTAATTCTTCATACAAATACACTAAACTCAATAAAACATTTAATGAAAATATTAAGTTTCGTAGGACAGAGTTTATGGCTGTGTCGGTAACAGTTATGGATAAAGATCCGCAAATGGCATCCGATATTGCTAATGAGATTGGTGCATTGTACGACAGTACGGCTATTAATATGCAGAAAGAGAGAGCTGAACAAGCATATCTGATTGTTGAACAAACCTACATGAGTCTTATCAGTGATATTCAAAAAATGGAAGATTCTCTTGCAGTTTTAAGATCACTTGGCATTAACGATTACGAAACTCAGGCTGAAGCAATAAATAATCAACTTGCAATTCAAATTGCTAATGGAAATACAAGAGCTGTCAACGATTTACAAAAACAGTTAGATATTCTTGCTAAATATGGAACACCTTATGTATCTATTAGAGATCAGTTAGACTATGATAAACGTCAATTAAGTTTGATTAAAGTAAAATATGAAGAGGCAAAATTAGATGCTGAACAAGAATTGACACAAAAATTCATTATTTCAGAAGCTTTTTCTGCCGAAAAAAAATCATATCCAATTAGATGGTTAATTGTAGTAATATCAACTTTATCTGTTTTTCTTATGACTATTATTATTATAGTAATTGCAGAGATTTTTCCTACAGAATTATCTAAAATAAAATATCTTCCTAAAAATAATTCGAAAGAAGAAGTTGTAAATACAATAACTGAAATTTCAACTTCAAAAGTAAAAAAAAAAAACAACTGAGTAAAATAACAAATAATTTTGATAAAAAATTAGAAGTAATTGATAATAAAACATTAAATAATATGAATAATTTTTCTGCTAAAAAACTTTGGGATATATTATGGAAAAGGAAAATCCATATTTTAATCATTTCAATTATTGGTATGATTATCGGGGTGATTTTCTCATCACCAAAATTTATTACACCGAAATATAAGTCTGTAGCTGTAGTTTACCCATCTAATATTAGTCCATATTCTGATGAAAGCGAGTCGGAACAATTATTTCAATGGTTTTTATCGTCGGATATTAAATGGCAAGTCATTGAAAAATATAACCTTTATGAACATTACGGAATTGAAAAAGGTTCGCCAAAATCTTTAGCTTACATTATTAATGAATATGATAATAATGTTAAGATTGAACAAAACTCTTATGATGCTATTTCAATCACAGTATTTGACAGGGACCCTCAGATTGCTTGTGATATGGTTAATTCAATTATTGATTTTCTTAATATTAATATTAGAAAAATCCACAAAGAAAAATTTGGTGAAGTTGTACCTATTTATGAAAAAACAATTGAACGGTCTTTAGCACAATCTGCAAAATTGACGGAAGAAATTGTTGAGATTGGCGCATCAAATGATTTGCTTTTTTATATAAGTAAAGCTTTGGGTATTACATCCAAAAAAGCCAATAATTCTTCATCTATCGGATATATCGATAGTGTTGGACCTGAATATTTAAATAGTATTTTGCAGTTAATGGCTATTAATGGCTCATTAGAAACTTTATTGGGGAATTATAATATTGCTTATGCAAACTTGCAAAAAGAATTCTCATATACAAATATGTTATCACATCCTTATGTTGCAGATAAAAAGTCAACACCAGTTCGTTGGATAATTGTTCTTTTTTCAGGTATTGCAGCATTTATGTTATCTTATGTCGCTTTTATTTGTGTTGAAAATATTCCTAATAAGAAAGAAGAAGAATAAGAGTAATTTTAGAAAACTCAAATGAGCGAAAAGCAAAAAATATACGGCATATATGCATTCTGTGCAGCATTTATAATTTTTGTCGCAGTATGTGTTGTTAAGCAAATACCTTGGTTACCTATTGCAGTACCAGTATTAATAGGTGTAGCTTGTCTGTATTTTTTTGCACTCGATAAGGTTTTATTAATTATTACTTTTCTTACACCTTTATCAATTACCTTAAAAATTGAAGAGTTTGGAATAACAGCAAATGTTCCTGATGAACCAATGCTGTTGGCGTTTTCTTTTATTATTCTTTTAAAAGTTTTGTATGATAGAAAACTTGATAAACAAATTCTAAATCATCCTGTTTCCATTTTTGTAATAATAAATTTAATATGGTATTTGATTACTTGTTTTACAAGTGAACTACCTTTAGTCTCATTTAAACATCTATTAGCACAACTATGGTTTATTATTCCGTGCTATTTTGTTGCAGCAAAAATATTTAAATCACAGGAAAATATCAATAAATATCAATGGGCATATATTATTGCCATGATAATTGTTGTTATTTACACGCTTATTCACCATTCGCAATATGGTTTTTCTAAACGTGCAAGTTTTTGGGCAATGAAACCTTTCTTCCCTGAACATACCAGCTATGGAGCTATTGTTGTTTTTATTCTTCCTTTTTTGCTGTTTTATACTTTCGATAAAGAACACTCAAAAAATAAGAGATTATGGTCGTTTGCTGCTACTGTAATTGTAATATTAGGAATTATCTTTTCTTATACAAGAGCTGCATGGGTTAGCGGATTAGTTGCTTTAGCTATTTTTATCCTCTTTAAGTTTAGAATTAAAATGCGCTATATTGTTATTACGGGTAGTATTTGCTTAGGATTATTCTTTGCATTTCAAGACCAGATTTTATTGTATATGTCGAGAAATACCCAAGCATCAAGTCAAGATTTTGTCGAACATTTAAAGTCTGCCACGAATATTTCTTCTGATGCCTCAAATCTCGAAAGAATTAATAGATGGCAATCGGCTCTGCGAATGTACAAAGAAAGACCAGTTTTTGGTTGGGGACCGGGAACATATCAATTTGTTTACGCGCCGTTTCAACTTTCGAAGGATAAAACTATTTCAAGTACTAATGCTGGAGATAAAGGTAATGCGCACAGCGAATATTTAGGACCTCTCTCTGAAAGAGGATTGCTCGGTATTATTACTACTATTCTTATGTTTCTCGCAATTATTGTTACAGCAAATAAGATATATTGGAAATCGCCACATAAATTTGATAAAAATGCTGCTTTGTGCTGTATGTTAGCTTTGATAACATATATGGTTCACGGGATAATGAATAATTATCTCGATATTGATAAAGCTGCTGTAATATTTTGGCTAAATGCTGCCATAATTGTTTCATTAGATATAAAATATAGAAATGAATCTAAACAATTATCAGAGAATAATCAACAACCTGCCGAAGAATGTTAGGTTAGTTACTGTTTCTAAACACCAATCTCCCGATAATATTTTACAAGTTTATGAAACCGGACAAAGAATATTCGGTGAGAATAGAGCCTTAGAATTACAAGAAAAATATAATTTCCTACCTAAAGATATTCAGTGGCATTTTATTGGACATCTTCAAACAAATAAAATAAAAAATATAATTGCTTTTGTTTCACTCATACACAGTATAGATTCTTTTAAACTCCTTAATGAAGTAAACAAAGAAGCTCAAAAAATTAATAGAGTAGTGGATGTGCTTCTTGAATTTCATATAGCGGATGAAATGTCTAAACAAGGATTTATTATTGATGAAATAACGGAATATTTAAACTCAACTAATTATAAAGAACTGAATAATATTAATATTGTCGGTGTAATGGGAATGGCTACTTTTTCTGATGATGAAAATAAAATCAGAAACGAATTTAAACTTCTAAAATCTTATTTTGATATTCTTAAAGAAAATTTCTTTTTTAATAATGATTCTTTTAAAGAAATATCAATGGGAATGTCTAATGATTATCAGATTGCTATTGAAGAAGGTGCCACATTAATTAGGATTGGAACAGCAATCTTTGCAGATATTTAATCATTGTGAATCTACTTTTTTTCTACTACTGTCAATTAAATAACTATTTTTGCAAAATTTTTTAAATGAAACAAAAAGTACCGCAAATTTATTATAATGTAACTATTGTTGAAGCTGTTAGTGAAGGTTATTGCATTGCTCGAACTGATGATAACTTGGTAATCTTTGTCCCTTATGCAGCTCCTGGTGACATAGTTGATATTCAAATTACACATAAAAGAAAATCTTTTAAATACGGGAAAATAATCAAATTCCATTCGTATTCACCTGATAGAGTTGAGCCTTTTTGTAAATATTTTGGTTTATGCGGCGGTTGTAAATGGCAACACCTAAAATATCAAGCACAATTAGACTTTAAACAAAAACAAGTATATGACGCACTAACCAGAATCGGTAAAGTAGATGTGCCTAACATTAATTCCATTATTCCATCTACAAAAACTCAATACTATCGAAATAAATTGGAATTTACTTTTTCAGATTTCAGATGGATGACTGACGGCGAATATTCTAATAGCGAGGAACGCAATCTTAATGGGTTAGGATTTCATTTGCCGGGAAAATTTGATAGAATTGTTGATATTGATAAATGCTACCTCCAACCTGATCCTTCTAATAATATCCGAAACTTTGTCAGAGATTATGCATTAAATTACAATATGAGTTTTTATAACATAAAAAATCATATCGGTTTACTTAGAAATTTGATAATTAGACAATCTACAACAGGTGGGCTGATGGTGGTTTTGGTTGTAACTGAAAGTGATACAACAAAATTCTTTCCTTTGTTGGAAGAATTAAGAAAAAAATTCAGCGAAATTACTTCTTTAATGTATGTAATTAATGATAAATTTAATGATGATATTTTTGATAGGGAAGTGTTTGTTTATTATGGTGATGATCATTTGGTTGAAAAAATGGAAAAACTGAATTTTATTGTTGGAACAAAATCATTTTATCAAACAAATCATGATCAAGCATATAATTTATACAAAATAGCACGCGAATTTGCAGATTTAAACGGAGAAGAAATCGTTTATGATTTTTATACCGGTACAGGAACAATTGCAAATTTTATTGCTGATAGAGCTAAAAAAGTAGTAGGAATTGAATATATCGGTCAAGCAATAATTGATGCTCGACAAAATTCTGAGTTCAATAAAATCAAAAATACCGTATTCTTTGAAGGAGACATGGCTAAAATATTAACTGACGATTTTATTGCAGCAAATGGCAAACCAGATGTTGTTATTACTGATCCGCCACGCGCCGGAATGCATCAAGATGTAGTAAATACACTTATACGTCATAAAGTTCCAAAGATTGTTTATGTAAGTTGTAATCCTGCAACTCAAGCCAGAGATATTAATATGATGCTTGATACATACAAAGTAGTTAAAGTTCAGCCGGTAGATATGTTCCCTCATACACAACATGTCGAAAATGTTGTTTTGTTGGTTTTAAAATAGCTAATTACTTTCTTTTTTTCTTTTTCCTAAAGAGATCAGAAAATTTATCAAACTCAGTATAATATGATAAACCAATACCTTGCGTGTAAGGTCCATTTGCTTCAATCAAATTATATTCATTAGATCTATTAAAAGCTTTTGCACGTAATCGACCATCTTTTGTAATCTTATATTCCACCATAAAGTCGCCGACAAAATTACTTGCTTGCTGTACTGTTCCTGTATTATTCTGAACACCTATGTTTCCGTCAATAATTACTCTATTGTCAAATAAATCAGCTTTAAACATAAATTCTATTTCGTTCGGATTAATATCATCACCCGGAGTATAATTCATTCCGAAATCAATATTTTTGCTAATATTCGATAGCCAATTTGAAATCTGATTTGATATTATTCTAAATGAATTTGCTTCAAGATTTACTGTATTTGCAAGAGATGTACTGGTAACATAAAAAGATTTTAGCAATAAAAGGTAAAAAACTTGCTCTGCAACAGCAGTTTGGTCATTCATATCAATTGCAGCATAAATAAAAGATTTAGTAGTTTCATCAACATTAGGCAACTCAATATCAAAGTTAATGATAGGGTCGGAGAGTTGACCGGTAAAACTGATAATACAATCTACAGGAACCCTCTGATTTTCATCTTCGCTTATGCCTTGGATTCCAGAAAGTGATGCACGTAAATGGTAAACAGCCTCAATATTCATGATTGCGTTCATTGGATCACCATTAAAAATAATTCCACCACCTTCTTTTATAGTAAAATCCATTGAAAGAAAATCTTGATAATTAAACTTAACACTTCCTGAATTAACATAATAATCACCTACAACATTAAATTTACCGTCGTTATTCTGTTTATAAGCGATATCACCGGTACCGATAATGCTCATTTCACCCAAAGAGTAAGGCAATATAATATTAAGTTGTGCATTAGACTTTAAATTTGCCATTGCATTAATCTTAAAAGCATTTGATTGTTTTTCTTTATTTTGCGAAATAACAATTGAATCTTCATCATAAGATACAAAATGGATGAATGAATGTTGAGAAGCAGTTTTATTTGAGGCTAAATTAATATTAATTTTTGTGCCGGGTTCAGTATTTACATCTGCTGAAATTTCCAGATCATCAAAACCGCCTTCTAATGAAGCTGTTCCGGATAAAATTGCCTTGCCGAAAATTGCTTGATTAAACATATCTAATTCATTGTCAAGGAAAGTAAACCTATCGAAGTTTGTATGTAATGATAAACCGAAATTTTTCCAATTATTATGTGATATTCTGCCTGATAGATCGAACGATTTGCCTGCTGCATCAAATAGTTTAAAACTATCAAAAACTACAGCACCAGGAATTATATCAATGGAATTTGAAAAAGTGTATTTGGCTTTTGTGAACTTTACTGTCAAAGCAGCATTCTTAAAGTTTAGAGTACCGTTTAAAGCCGGAGAAGTTAATGAATTTCTTATATCAACTTTCCCTGAAATATATCCCTGAGGATCAGTAATTACAGAACTTAAGAAAGGCTCAACAAAGCTAAAATCAAAATTATTAAAAGTAAGCATTCCGTTTATGTCGCCATTTTTACTTAGAGGATAATAATAACCGGAAACAATCATAATTGAGTCGTTAGAATTAGAACGCCTATCAACCAAACTCATATCTAAGTCGATAGCTTTAATTTCATCTTCCCAACGAGTATTGAAAAATAAATCTCCAAGATAATTTTCTTTAATAATAATTTTCTCGAGCTTAATATCAGCTGCAAAATAAGGATTTACACCTAAATATGAAATTGCGCCATCCCCGTTCAAAATACCCGATATCCCCATATTTTCCTCAAAGAATAAATTTATTGGAGAAATATTGATATTTCGAAAACCAATATTTAATGAATCGTGAGTGTCTTTAGAATACTTACCATCAACAAATAAACTTGATGAATCATTATCAATACGCAAGCTTTCAATAGAATAAAAAGAATCTCCAATTTCTATATTACCTTCAGTTGAAATATCCCAAGATTTATTTTGCAGACTGATATATGAATCATCAGGAATATTAAAAACAAAAACCGGTAATCTATTTATATCCGCATTAACTTTTAAATGAGTATTTTTATCATAAATAGTATCATGCCACATTAAATCAAAAGATAATAAATTGTCAGTCAGATTGTTTTTTAAAACAAAATCGCTTACATCAATAATAGATGAATTGCTTAATAAATCTCCTAAAAACACATTGTTTACTGTTAATTCCGAAACCAAAGTGCTATCAATATAATCTGAATAAAAGTTTATTTCATTTAGATTATAAGTTAAATAACTAATGTTCTCGGAATATAAATCAATGCTTAAATTTGTTGTGTTATCAATATTTAGAAACATTGACGTATTTTGCGAAATATCAAGATCAGGAATGCTGAAAGTAATGATTTCTGGTTGTTTTAAATTTATAAAAGCTTGTAGTTGAATGTCGCTATCAATATTTTCAATTTTTTGTGTAATATGTGGAATAAGTGTATTTATAATATTAGAAAAATAACTAATTAAATCATTATACATGAAATTTCCTTCAATAATAAAGTCTAAGAAATTTGAATTGAAATTAATTACTTTATCCCAATTTTTAGTCGAATTATGACTTAAAGATATATCTCCGAGAGTGTAAAGTTGTTTTCCGGCAGTAATAGTCAGATTAGTTGCATTAATTTGTGCTCTCAAATCATCGATATTATTTCCTGTTAAATTAGCATTTAAAAAGCCCCCAACAATTAGCCCTTCATCATAATTCATTAATCCTAATTTCGGTAAATTTGCATGATTAATTGCAATAGAAGTGTTAACAATTGCAGGCTTAGCATTTGTAATTGCATTTAAAGATGCATCCAAAAATAATTCTTCATTGAAAATTGATGCGTGAGCCAAAAACTGCTCATCATCTTTTGAAGCTTGAAATTGTAAGTCGGAAAGTGTTACTTTTTCTAATCGTGCTTTTTCAATATTTCCTGATAAATTGAAAGTCTGTGGTATGAATTTTTCTGCAATGCCATCAACTTCCAATTTTAAATCAACTGTTGAAATCTTTGGTTTTAGATTTAATATTTCACCAATATTAACCTTGCTGCCATTCAATTGGACGCTAAAATCATTGAATGATTTTGATATCTTATTGTATTTAACATCTGCAAAAACGTAGCCCATATCCGTTTCAGCAGAAATATCAGTTTTGAAATTATCAAACTCACCGGCAAAATTTCCAGATAAAGAAATAACCCCGAGTTTTTCCAATTCCTTGGGTAATATCAAAGTTTTAGGATCATAAACATTATCTTCAAATGCCGGTACTTTAAAAGTTTGTGCATCAGAATAATTGGTGATAAAGTTTTTAATATCTAATCCTAAATAAATATTACCTTTATCAACATCTTTTAAAAATACATCACCGGCATAATAAGTAACATCAAACATTGATAGGTCAATATCTTTTATGTGCATATTATTTACCGGACCGTTAACTTCAGTTGAAAGTTCAACTAAATTTTCCGCACCGGCAAGAACAGAAGTAAAGTAACTGATATCATTCAAATCAATTAAACTGTTTTTCCGTATTTTACCAATTATGTAAACAGAGTCTGTAAAATAACTATAACCTCCCCAATCAGGATAATTAAAAATAAGATCAATACTAAAGTCCGAATTATTAGTTACAATACCTGTATTTAATGCGCGAAGAGTAGTGGAGCTAATTGTAAAATCTGTGTTAAAAGATTTGATATCAAAACCCTTTTCTTCTTTCAACTTTAAATTCAGAATTTGTACGGAAACACTGTCATTAATTACCGTTAAATCCATAAATTCGCCATAAGCATCAACAACAGATATATCGAGAAAATCAATATGCATCATTTCCTCTTTGTGATTATAATCTTTATATTTGTACGCCCAATTATAAATTCTAACATAATCTCCAAGAACTGTCAATGGTTTACTGTTTGTGTTTCCTGTTGTTTCGCCTTGTGCCGGAAATATCATTAACAGATTGGATTTTTCGCTATTTTCGTATTTAATGTGGTTAAAAATTAGATCTCTAACAATAACTTCTTTTAAATGAAAAACTTTTTGTTTGAGAGATAGCCTTCTTACTTGCACTTTAGCATAACCAATTGACATCACTAAATTATTGTGTGTGTCGTTTAAGCGTACATTATGTAACTCAATGGTGTTTAATCTTGAATACTTGATTTTTTCTAAAGAAATTTCAGTATTAATTTGTTTGGAAAGCGCATTGATGCTTATCTTTGCAACGAAATTTTGCACAAAAGGTATTTGTAATAATAATCCTGTACTTAATAAAGCAAGAAACAGTATTAATATTATTATACCAATAGTTTTGAAAAATATTTTAAAAATTCTTTTAATTTTCAAATTGTTACAAATATTATGAGCATTTATATTTTAGGTATAGAATCATCTTGTGATGATACCTCTGCGGCAATTTTAAAAGACACAACTGTTTTGGCTAATGTTACTGCCAATCAAGATGTTCACCGCAAATACGGTGGAGTTGTGCCTGAATTAGCTTCAAGAGCGCATCAACAAAATATCATACCCGTTATCGACCAGGCATTTCAGCAAGCAAAGTTAGATAAAAAAATGATATCTGCAATAGCTTTTACACGAGGTCCCGGACTGCTTGGCTCATTATTAGTCGGTGTTTCTTTTTCAAAAGCTTTAGCTATCGGATTAAATGTACCGCTCATCGAGGTTGATCATATTAAAGCTCATATTTTGGCACATTTTGCACAACAAAAAGATAATCAAAAAGAAGTTCCTGAATTTCCATTTCTCTGTCTCGTCGTTTCAGGCGGTCACACACAAATAGTTTTAGTCAAGGATTATAATGATATGCAAATCATTGGAAAAACAATTGACGATGCTGCAGGTGAAACTTTTGATAAAGCAGCTAAAATTATGGACTTGGGTTATCCCGGTGGACCGCTTATAGATAAATTAGCAAAATTGGGAAATCCTAATGCTTTTAAATTTGCTAAACCGAAAATCCAAGCTTATGATTACAGTTTTAGCGGATTAAAAACATCATTTTTATATTTTCTAAGAGATCATCTAAAAGAAGATCCTCAATTTATTGAAAAGAATGTAAACGACCTTTCAGCTTCATTACAAAAAACCATTATTGATATTTTAATGGAAAAATTAATAAAGGCAGCACAAGATACAGGAATAACAAGTATTGCAGTAGCTGGTGGTGTTTCTGCAAATTCTGCACTAAGAAACGCGATAAATGAATTAAATAATAAGTTTAACTGGAAAGTGTTTATTCCTGAGTTTGAATTTACTACAGATAATGCCGCAATGATTGCAACAGCAGGATATTTCAAATATCTTTCAAATGATTTTACAGATCAAAAAGCAAAGCCTTATAGTAGGGGTATTTGAAGATTTGAAGATTTGAAGATTTGAAGATTTGAAGATTCTCACAATCAAATGAATTGATCTTTTTTAAAAAAAATATTTTATTTTTAACACATAATACACGATAAAAATCAAATTTTTGTTAAATTTGCAGCCTGAAAATTAACAAAAAAATAGATTTATGATTACACCTATTTTTTGGCTTATTCCCATCGCTTCAATAGTTGCATTAGTATTTGCTTATTATTTCTATCGTCAGATGATGAAAGAAAGCGAAGGAACGCCCAAAATGGCAGAGATTGCTAAACATGTTAGAGTTGGAGCAATGTCTTATTTGAAACAACAATATAAAGTTGTTATTGTTGTATTTATTATTTTAGCTTTAATTTTTGCCTTAATGGCATTTTTTAATTTGCAGAATCCTTGGGTGCCGGTTGCATTCCTAACAGGCGGTTTCTTTTCCGGCTTAGCAGGTTTCTTCGGTATGAAAACCGCAACTTATGCTTCTGCAAGAACAGCTAACGCAGCACAAGAATCATTAAATAGAGGATTAAAAGTTGCTTTCCGTAGCGGCGCCGTAATGGGACTCGTTGTTGTCGGCTTAGCTCTTTTAGACATTTCTCTTTGGTACATTATATTAACTTATTTTGTTCCGATAGTTGATCCAATTACAAAAAACATTTTCATTACAACAACATTACTAACTTTCGGTATGGGTGCTTCAACTCAAGCATTATTCGCTCGTGTTGGTGGCGGCATCTACACAAAAGCTGCTGATGTTGGCGCTGACCTTGTTGGTAAAGTAGAATCAAATATTCCGGAAGATGATCCGAGAAATCCTGCTACAATTGCTGATAACGTAGGTGATAATGTTGGTGATGTCGCAGGTATGGGTGCCGACCTTTATGAATCTTTCTGCGGTTCAATTCTTGCTTCGGCAGCTCTCGGTGCAGCAGCATATAAAGTCTTCGGCGCAGAAATGCAAACTAAAGCAATTTTAGCACCAATGCTTATTGCTGCTGTCGGAACAATCCTTTCTATAATAGGTATTTTCTTAGTGAGAACAAAAGAAAATGCAACAATGAAAAAATTGTTGAAATCATTGTCTTTCGGAACAAATATTAGTTCATTATTAGTAGTAATAGCAACTTTCATTATTTTAAATGCACTTGGAATTTACAACTGGATCGGTTTATCTTGTTCGGTTGTTGTAGGGTTACTTGTTGGAATAGTTATTGGTCAAGCAACAGAATATTATACTTCACAAACTTATAAACCTACAAAAAGAATCGCAGAAAGTGGAAAAACAGGTCCGGCAACCGTAATTATTTCAGGTGTTGGAACAGGGATGCTTTCTGTTGCTATTCCCGTTCTCGCAGTTGTTATAGGTATAGTATTCTCATTCTTATTTGCTTCCGGTGTAATTGAAGGAAAATCATTTTCATCATTTGATATTACTGATGTAACAAACGGACTTTACGGCATTGGCATCGCTGCTGTCGGTATGCTTTCAACTCTTGGAATTACTCTTGCTACAGATGCTTACGGTCCAATTGCTGATAACGCCGGCGGAAATGCTCAAATGGCAGGACTTGATCCAGAAGTGCGTAAACGTACTGATGCTTTGGATTCTTTGGGAAACACAACAGCAGCAACCGGAAAGGGTTTTGCTATTGGTTCTGCTGCTTTAACAGGTTTGGCGCTTTTAGCTTCTTATGTTGAAGAAATAAAAATTGGCCTTGAAAGATTAGGACAACATGCCTTAAATTTTGCTGATGGAAGTTCTATTCCTTTAGCTCAAGCAAACTTCGTTGATTTCATGCACTATTACGAAGTACATCTGATGAACCCGAAAGTTATTGTAGGAATGTTTATTGGCTCAATGATGGTATTTGTTTTCTGCGGATTAACAATGGAAGCTGTTGGAAAAGCAGCTCAGAAAATGGTTGAAGAAGTGCGTCGTCAGTTCCGTGAAATAAAAGGAATTATGACAGGCGAAGGAACACCCGACTATGCAAAATGTGTTGAGATATCTACTAAAGGTGCACAAAAAGCAATGTTATTCCCATCATTACTTGCTATTATTGTTCCAATATTAATAGGAGTAATATTTGGAGTGCCAGGTGTGCTTGGCCTTCTAATCGGTGGGTTGAGCTGCGGTTTCGTAATGGCTGTATTTATGGCTAACTCCGGCGGTGCCTGGGATAATGCTAAGAAATATGTGGAAGAAGGCGCTTTCGGAGGAAAGGGTAGTGAAACACATAAAGCTACTGTTGTTGGCGATACTGTTGGTGATCCTTTCAAAGATACATCAGGTCCAAGTTTGAATATCCTTATCAAACTTATGAGTATGGTCTCAATTGTAATGGCCGGACTGACTGTTGCATTCAGCATATTTTAATGGATAAAATCGATAAAGCCGATAAAATGGATTGATTCGATTAGACAGATAAAATTTTAAGCAGAAAAAGCCGGTAGAATCGATAAAAATTGTTTTGGCTTCCACTGAACAATTTCGATTTTATCGGCTTTATTTGCATTTATTAATAGGAATCTATGTTTATGTCGTTCAAATAAAAATTCAGAATGCTTTATAAATAACACCTCCCAAAAGATTTAATCAGATATTTTTCCCTTTTATCGACTTAATCGATTTTATCGGCTTTATCCAATTTTGTCTCCAAGATTTTCGTTTTATTTCATTATTTTTGCAAAAATTTTTAAAAACCCAATCCTTATGCAATTAGCACCAAAATACGATCCTTCAACTCTTGAGGAAAAATGGTATAAATTCTGGGAAACAAATCAGATGTTTGCTTCTAATCCGGATGAACGTACTCCATATACTATTGTTATTCCGCCACCTAATGTCACAGGTGTGCTTCATATGGGACACATGCTCAATAATACCATTCAAGATGTTTTAATTCGTAGAAAAAGAATGCAAGGTTTTAATGCACTTTGGGTTCCGGGAACAGATCATGCATCAATCGCTACTGAAACTAAAGTTGTTACGATGCTAAAAGAAAAAGGTATTAAAAAAACTGATCTTACTCGTGAGAAATTCTTGGAATATGCTTGGGAATGGAAAGAAAAACACGGCGGAATAATCTTGCAACAACTTCGTAAACTTGGCGCTTCCTGCGATTGGAGCCGTACCAGATTTACAATGGATGAAGCTTTGTATGAATCCGTAATCGATGTTTTTATCGATCTTTACAACAAAGGATTAATCTATCGCGGCGTTAGAATGGTTAATTGGGATCCGGTGGCGCTTACCGCTGTTTCCGATGAAGAAGTAATTTACGAAGAACAACAATCAAAGTTGTACTATCTTAAATATAAAATCGTTGGAGAAGATAATTTCGTAACAATTGCAACAACTCGTCCGGAAACAATTTTGGGCGATACTGCCGTTTGTGTTAATCCGAATGATGAAAGATATAAAGATATTCAAGGCAAGAAAGTTCTTGTGCCATTAATCAACAGAGAAATTCCGGTTATCGTTGATGAATACGTTGATATGGAATTTGGAACTGGATGCTTAAAGATAACTCCTGCTCATGATATCAACGACTATAATATAGGATTAAAACATAATCTCGAATCAATAGACATTTTAAATGATAACGGCACATTAAACGAAAAAGCTCAACTTTACATCGGTAAAGATCGGTTTGTTGCAAGAGAAGAGATTGTTGTTGATTTAGAAAAAAGCGGGCATGTCGCTAAGATTGAACCTTACATTAATAAGATAGGTTTGTCGGAAAGATCACATGCACCAATTGAACCCAAACTTTCGTTGCAATGGTTTTTGAAAATGAAAGAGATGGCAAAACCAGCTCTTGATGTTGTTGAAAATGATATCGTTAAATTTCATCCTGCAAAGTTTAAAAATACTTACAGACATTGGATGGAAAATGTTAAAGATTGGTGTATAAGTCGCCAATTGTGGTGGGGACAACAAATACCTGTTTATTATTTGCCTGATAATTCAATGATTGTTGCAAAATCAAAAGAAGAAGCTTATCAAAAAGCTTTGGAATTAAATTGTAATCTTAAAATTGAAGATTTACATCAAGATGAAGATGTTCTTGATACATGGTTCTCATCATGGTTGTGGCCAATTTCAGTTTTCGACGGAATAAGATTCCCTGATAATGAAGATATAAAGTATTATTATCCAACCAACGATTTAGTTTCGGCTCCGGATATTCTTTTCTTTTGGATTGCAAGAATGATAATGGCTGGATTGGAATATAGAAAAGATATACCGTTTCACAATGTTTATATTACAGGCGTTGTAAGAGACAAACAAGGCAGAAAGATGTCGAAATCTCTCGGCAACTCTCCAGATCCGCTTGATTTAATTGAAAAATACGGCGCTGATGGAGTTAGAGTAGGGATGTTACTTACTTCTCCTGCAGGAAACGATTTGCCTTTTGATGAAGTTTTGTGCGAGCAAGGCAGAAACTTCGCAAATAAAATTTGGAATGCATTAAGATTAATAAAAGGTTGGAATGTTGATGAAAACAAAAATCAACCGGAATATTCTGCTAAAGCATTCGATTTTTTTGATGAAAAAATAAACGCATCTATATCCCAACTTGATAATCAATTCAAAGATTACAGAATATCAGAGGCATTAATGACTACTTACAAGTTAATTTGGGATGACTTCTGTTCATGGTATTTAGAAATTATTAAACCGCCTTATGGAGAAGGAATTGATGCAAAGACTTACAATCAAGCAGTTGATTTCTTCGAAAAATTAATGCAATTATTACATCCGTTTATGCCTTTTGTAACTGAGGAAATTTGGCATAATCTAAAGGTGAGAACCGACAAAGAAAGTATAATGCTTTCATTAATGCCGGAAACTAAAGAAACGAATGACGCATTACTCAGAAAATTTGATTATGCTGCTGATGTAATCACAGCGATTAGAACATTACGTTTAGAAAAAAACATTCCGCTCAAAGAGCAAATATCCTTATTCATCAAGAAAAACCACAACGAACAAGCAGATATTACCTTCGATTCAATAATAGCAAAGTTAACAAACTTAGACAAAATCGAGTATATAGATGAAAAACTTGAAGGTGCATTATCATTTATAGTTGCAACAACAGAATTTTATGTTCCTGCGCCATCAAGCATAGATATTGAAGCCGAACTTGAAAAATTACGTGCCGAATTAGAATATACAAAAGGATTCTTAGATTCAGTAAACAAGAAGCTTAACAACGAAAGATTTGTTTCCGGCGCACCTGCAAATGTCGTAGAATTAGAGCAAAAGAAACGCGACGATGCAAACAAGAAGATTGCGGTAATTGAGGAGCAGATTAGAAGTTTGATGTAATTTTGAAATTTTTGTCATTCTGTCCATCATTATTCAAAAATATTTATTACTTTTGCAACCTCAAAACAAACCTATTGGAGAGATGGGTGAGTGGCTGAAACCAACAGTTTGCTAAACTGTCGTACCTGAAAGGGTACCGGGGGTTCGAATCCCCCTCTCTCCGCAAGAAAAAACTCGCCTGCAAATTAATTTTTGTGGGCGTTTTTAATTTTGGAATCAAACCTTATCATTATTTCAAAAATATTTTTTAAAAAACCTTTTCAATTAAAAAAAATATATTACTTTTGCACTCGATTTAGATAGGCATCGGGGTATAGCGTAGTCCGGCTATCGCGCCTGCTTTGGGAGCAGGAGGTCGCAGGTTCAAATCCTGCTACCCCGACACTGAAAATGAAACGGTTACAATTAATTTTGTAGCCGTTTTTTGTTTTGGAAATCTTTGATGGACAAAATGAAAAAAAAATATGTAATGTGCAGGATTAGAATAAACTGTTATTTTTGTTAAATATGTAATTTTGTTATTCTGTCATTTTGCCAATTATTTCTAAATTATTTTTACTACATTTGTAACTAATATTTAAAAATAACGACATGCGTAGAATCTTATTATTAATCAGTATTTTAATCGCTTCTTTTAACATCTGTTACGCACAAAATCAACTTGATGTAAAAAATTATACCATATATATTGATACACTCGATACTCAAAATAAAATTCTTTACGCACATACTAATATTTCTGCTATATTGTCGGAAATAAATAATCCAATTTCTTTCGATTTGTTACAAATGAATATCGACAAAATTGCTATTAATGGAAATATTACAACTGATTATGTTTATGACAATTCTGTTATTACAATAACTTCGAATAATTTAACTTTAGGTTCAAATGAAATTCATATTTGGTATCACGGCCATCCATTTTCCGAAAGCTGGGGCGGGGTAGTGTTTAACGGCGAATACGTTTATAATCTCGGCGTTGGAATAAGTACAATTCCACATAACCTTGGAAAAGCTTGGTTTCCCTGTGTTGATAATTTCATTGATAAAGCTACTTTCGATTATTACATAACTGTTCCGGAAGACAAACATGCAACTGCCGGTGGATTATTCCAAGAAATTGTTAGCAACAACAATAACACCAAAACTTTTCATTATAAAACAGAGATAGAATTACCAACTTATCTCGCTTCTTTTGCAATTGGCGATTATGTTGTTGTCGAAGATTCTCATCAAGCACTTAACGGCGAAATTCCCATTACTTATACTTTAAAACCTGATCAAGTTAATGCAGCAGAAGTTCTCTTTCAAAATATTCATGAAATAATTAATATTTTTGAAGATAAATTCGGTCCATATATGTTTGAAAGAATCGGTTATACTGCAACATCAATCGGAGCAATGGAACATCAAAACAATATCTCATTTCCAAACTCTTGTATCACCGCAAATTTAAATTATGAAAGTTTGTATGCACATGAATTATTTCATTCTTGGTTTGGAAATTTAATTACTTGTGCAAGCGCTAAAGATATGTGGATAAATGAAGGTTGGGCAACCTTCGGAGAATACTATTTTGAAGAAGAATTATATGGTAAAGATAGATATATTTCAAATATATTGTCGGCAAAGAACCAAGTTTTCAGAAACGCACATAAACCTAGCCAAGACGGCGATTACTACCCATTAAATCAAATTCCGGAAACTAATACTTATGGCGTTAGCGCATATCAAAGAGGAGCAATCGTGGTTCATTCATTACGCAATTATCTTGGAGATGAATTATTCTTTTCTTCTGTTAAAAATATGCTTGCAAACAATGCATATTCATCAATGTCATCTGAAAATTTATGTGAAGCTCTTAGCAACACCTCTGGAGTCGATCTAAATGATTTCTTTCATAACTTTGTATATCAAGGCGGAGCTGTATGCTATATAATCGATTCTTGTATTACAAATAATAATGGAAATAATACTTGGGATATTGAAATATACATTCAACAAAAATTAAGTAATAGAAATGAAATTTCGAATGGAAATAAAGTTGAGATTACCTTTATGAATTCATTACTAAATAGTGAAACCATTCTTGTTGAATTTGACGGTCAATACGGATATGCAAATAGCACGATAAATATTGAACCTGAAATGTTGTTTGTAAATTATTATGATAAAATTTATGATGCAAAATTTAATGCTGAACGAATCTTAAAAACAGCTGGCAACCAAACATTCAATTACACAAATTTTGGTTCATATATTGAAAACCCAATAACTGATTCAGCCTATTTACATGTTGCACATTACTTCGTTGCTCCGAATGAGCCATTAAAAGTTAATGGAAATTATAGACTTTCTAATAAACATTTTTGGAAAATAAACCTTATAAAATACTGTGATGTTGATATTACAGGACTTTTTCAATATTCCAAATCAGACCAAGATAGTGACCTGATAATCAATAATAATGATACTGTATTTTTGATGTATAGAATAAATCATTCCGAAGCATGGAATGTACTTAATGCTACTCGTTATGGCAATATATCTTCAGGAAATCTCTGGTTTAATGATTTAAAAAGCGGTGAATATACATTGGCTGTAATTGATTCGACTATTAATTCAATATCAAGCAATTATAATGATAATATTTTACTTAATGTTTATCCTAATCCATCTAAATCATCTTTCAATATTGTATTTGAACAAGATATAAACAATCAGCATTTAATTGTTTACGATTCCTTAGGTAGAAAAATTAAGAATTTTATTTTAAATAAGGAATCTTCAATTATTAACTGGACACCAAAAACAAATACAAAAAATCAAACTTTTGTATTTGTCCTTCAAAAGAAAAACGGAAGAAACATCTCTCAGAAAGCTATGTTAATTAAATAATCTTAATCTGATTATGTCTCACAAACGACAAAATATTATAATATTTGTTCTTGTAATCTTGGGTTTA
This sequence comes from Odoribacter sp. OttesenSCG-928-L07, assembly GCA_030265965.1. Taxonomy (GTDB): domain Bacteria; phylum Bacteroidota; class Bacteroidia; order Bacteroidales; family BM520; genus RGIG7150. The sequence goes on along the minus strand of JAJDHA010000012.1, from coordinate 8,364 downwards.
CTTAATTTGGGTATGCAATCATTCGGACAACAATGCGACGATAAAACGGTTGGGGTTACTTTTAGTGGCGGAGGTGCTAAAGGATTGGCTTACATTGGTATGCTCGAAGTTATTAATAAAACCGGAATGCCAATTCAATATATCTCAGGAACGAGTATTGGTAGTATTATCGGAGGAATGATAGCAATAGGTTATACTCCTGAATATCTTGAAGAAATTGCTACCAATATGGATTGGATGCATTTACTTGGGAATAGAGTTAGCTCTGATAATTTATCATTTTATGAAAAAAATGTTAGAACAAATTACTTTTTAACTTTACCTCTTGATTCGAGTTTTAATGTGAGAATTCCTTCCGGACTTCTTAGCGGGCAACGTGTTGAAGACCTTTTCACTCGATTGTATAGTCCGTATTTTATGATTGATGATTTCAGCAAATTACCTACACCATTTTTTTGTATTGCAATTGACTTGGAAAGCGGCGAACCTGTTGAATTAACAAAAGGCTATTTTCCTGACGCAATTAAAGCAAGTATGTCTATTCCAATTGCATTAATACCAAAAGATATTGATAACCAAAAATATATTGATGGCGGATTTATTAATAATTTCCCTGCTGCAAACTTGAAAGCAAAAGGGGTTAGAACAATTTTAGGCTTAGATGTTCAAAGTGATATGCGTGATCCTGATTCTATTAAAACTGTTTTTGATGTAATGAATCAGTTTATGGATATGAATCGTTATAAATCAAACTTAGAAAGTCGATCCTCGGTTGATTTGCTTATACGACCGGATGTTACAGGTCTAAACACGGGTAGTTTTGCTCAAAATCAAGAGATAATCCGAAGAGGAAAAGTTGCTGCTGAAGAAAAATATGATGAATTACAATATCTTGCCGATTCATTAAGAAATCTTGGTTGCGAACCTTTTAAATACTTAGATACTCGTCCTTTGGATTCTATTTATGTTGAATCATTGATGATGACCGGATTAATAAAAACTAATCCTAATGCTATTAATAATTGCTTTACTTTTAAAGTACCGGGTTATGTTAAGTTAGATAAGATTGAAGAAACATTAGAAAATCTTCGAGGAACTTTCTTCTTTAAATATGTTACTTACCAACTTTTACCCGGAAAAGAAGGTGCCAGTATGGTTTTGCGTTTTGAAGAAATGTCTTTAAACACTGTAAGTTTGGGATTTAATTTCACAAAAGAAAAATTTGCAACCTTAATGTTTAATACTACATTTAGAAATATTGGCGGATATGTAAAAGGTTCTTATTTCACTTTAGATTTAGGTTTAAGCTCTTACCCATATCTTTACTCAACTTATCTTTTTGCAACAAAAAAGAAATTTCAACCTGGCGTTTCACTAAATGTTTATACCTTACCTTACTTCACTTATAAAGAAGGATTTCCTGCCGGAAAATATGTATTGTTAAATACTTCTACCGATTTGTTTCTAAAGTTTAATACATCAATAAACTCATTTATTAAAATAGGCACTCAATTCGAAACTTTCTCAAGAGTAGTTAGAGTTTCTGCTGCTGATATTTTTAATTTAGGAAATCTATGCTTAACAGGGTATTTCAAGTTTAGAATGAATACTTTGGATAATGATGCTTTTCCAAAGAAAGGCGCAAGAATACAATATGAGGGTAAAGGTATTTTCGCTGATTTTTCAAGAAATAGCATTAAACCTTTTATGATAAATACATTTAACTCTTGCTTCTCATTTACAAATAAATATAAACATTTCGACCTAACTTATAATACTTATATCGATATTGGAATTAGTCTTTTTAATGAAAATTTCTTCCCATATCAATATTATCTCGGCAGCTACGATTCACAACCTTTTATGAATATGATTCCTTTTGCAGGTTTTAAACATATGCAATTATCAGGTAATAATTTAGTTCATTTCAAAGAAGATTTGCAATTTAATTTTCTAAAAAGACATTATCTGATTTTAACTTTTGGAGCAGCATCGGTGCATAATGATATTAAAACAGAATTTATTGATTTTGAAAATATTTATTCATATATTGGCTTGTCATATGGATTGAAAATATCGAACTTCCCAATTAAATTATCATTAAATAAATCATTAAATAAAAGAGGATTGGAGTTTTATTTAAGTATTGGAAACTTTATTAATCCTTAATAATAACATACTTAACAATTACATAAATTTCGAAAATATGAATAAAATGAAAAATATATTATGGATCGGCATCTTGTGTTTAATAATTTTGCAATCTTGTAACGGACGCGAACAATATCCTATTGAACCTAAAATTACATTTAACGATTGTAAATTAGTAAAAGAGGGTGATGTAATCACAAAATGCATTCTCATTATTGATTTTACTGATGGTGACGGTGATATAGGTTTAGATGAAGGTGATACTTTGCCGCCATATACAGATCCCTATAATAATAACTTATTTGTTGATTATTTTGAAATGCAAAACGGAACTTTAACACAAGTACTTAGTCCGGATGATAATCAATTTATTAATTTCAATTCAAGAATTCCTAATATTACCCCTGCAGGAACAAATAAGAATATTAAAGGAACTATTTATGATACAATATCATTCTTAAATCCATTTTCAACTTTTGATACCATAATGTTCTCAATACAATTAGTTGATCGAGAGTTACATACAAGCAACATTGTTGAAACGCCATTAATTATCCTCAAATAATATGAATGAAAAAATTGAAAAATATATTGAAGAAATAATTCCTGAAATAATTCAAATTCGTCGTAACTTTCACAAGTTTCCAGAATTATCTTTTCAGGAAGAAAAGACATCTTCATTCATTATTAATTATTTGAAAGATTTAGCTTTTAACCCAATTCGTGTTGAAGATTACTTTTCTGTTGTTTGTGATATAAATATTAATGATAAATATCCTTATTATCTATTGCGCGCTGATATTGATGCTTTACCAATAGAAGAAAAAAGCGGAGTGAGTTTTTCTTCTGAGAATAAAGGTATTATGCACGCTTGCGGACATGATATTCATACGACAATCCTTTTGGCATTAGCAAAGATTATTGCAAAATTTAAGGATGAATTAAAATGTAATCTAACAATTCTATTTCAATCGGGTGAAGAGCTTTCTCCCGGAGGAGCAAAACAATTTGTAGAATCTAACTTCTATCAAAATAAAAAATATAATGCAGCTTTTGCTTTACACGTAAGTCCGGAAATAAATACCGGAAAGATTGGAATTCATAATGGAGCTTTTATGGCTTCAAGTGATGAAATTTATATTGAAATTATTGGCAAAGGAGGACATGCCGCAATTCCTGATAATATTATTAATCCTATTAAAATTGCTTCTGAAATATTTTTGGAAATTGATAAACTTAATAATTCGATAAATATTGCATCATTAAAATCTCAAAAGTCACCTTTAGAGAATTTAGGAATTGTTTCATTCGGAAGTTTTATTGCTGACGGTGCAACTAATGTCGTTCCTAACATTGTTAATCTCAAAGGAACTGTGCGAGCATTCAATGAAAATGATAGGAAATATTTGCATGATAAAATTTGTAATATTACAACTGATATTACGCAAAAGAATGGGGGAGAGTGCAATATTGAAATAAGATACGGATATCCTGCAATTTTCAACGATGAAAAAATTTGCAATTTTGTAAAAAATGTTGCATTAAACATCTTATCAAAAGAAAATGTTATAGAGATTCCTCATAGATTAACTTCCGATGATTTTGCTTTTATTGCAGAACAGATTCCATCGTGTTATTTCCGTCTTGGTTGTAATTCAAATACTAAATTACATAGCGATACTTTTAATCCTGATGAAAATTGTATGTTAATTGGAATAAAAATACTAACAGAAATATTGTTTACCTCAAACTTTAAACCTTTTACATTCATTACTCAACCGTAACAGATTTCGCTAAATTTCTCGGTTGATCAACATCTCTATTCTTTGCTGTTGCAATATGGTATGATAATAATTGTAAAGGAATTACAGATAAAATTGGAACGAAACAATCTGCTGTATCAGGAATTTCGAATGAAAAATTTGAAATATTTTTTACTTGAGTATCGCCCTTAGTAACAATAGATATTACATAACCTTTCCGTGCTTTTATTTCTTCAATATTACTTACAATCTTATCATAATTCCCATTTTTAGTGGCTATAACAACAACTGGCAATTCTTCATCAATCAAAGCAATTGGACCATGTTTCATTTCTGCTGCAGGATAACCTTCAGCATGTATATACGAAATTTCTTTTAATTTTAACGCACCTTCTAATGCTACAGGATAATTATAACCTCTACCTAAATAAATGAAATTCTTTGCATAAGTAAAAGTTTTTGCAAAATTCTTAATTTGTTCATTCAACTTTAAAATTTCTCTAATCTTATCAGGAATTGTTTGTAATTCATCAACTAAACTTTCAAAATATTCATTGCTAATTGTTTTTCTTTCGTGTGCTATGGAAAGAGCAATAAGAAATAAAGTAGATAACTGAGCAGTAAATGCTTTTGTAGATGCAACGCCAATCTCAGGTCCAACATGTGTGTATGCACCTGAATGTGTTGCTCGAGGAATTGAAGAACCAACAACATTGCAAATCCCAAACAAAAAAGCTCCTTTAGACTTAGCAAGTACAATTGCAGCAAGAGTATCGGCGGTTTCACCAGATTGAGAAATGGCAATTACAATATCATCATCGTAAATTATCGGATTACGATATCTAAATTCAGAAGAATATTCAACTTCAACAGGAATTCTCGCGAGTTCTTCAATGATATATTTCCCGATTAATGCAGCATGCCACGAAGTTCCACATGCACAGATGATAATTCGTCTTGCTTTCCGAAATTTTTCAACATTATCAATAATTCCTGAAAGTTTAACTTCCTTAGTGTCAATTTTCAATCTTCCTTTTAAAGTATTTATAAGCGATTCCGGTTGTTCAAATATTTCTTTAAGCATAAAATGTTCGTAACCGGCTTTTTCTAATTGACTAATGTTTATGTTTAATTTATTAATTATTGGAGTGGTTTCAATATTCTTTAAATCAGTAATCTTTAAACCTTCTTTCAAATTAATTTTAGCAATTTGTTCTTCCTCCAAATAAATTACTTTATCTGTATATTCAACAATTGGTGTTGCATCCGAACCGATAAAGAAATCATCTTCACCGATTCCAATAATAAGCGGACTGCCTTTTCGAGCAACTATCATTGTCTCAGGATCATTTTTGTTAATTATTGCAATTGCATAAGCGCCAACAACACTGTTTAATGCCATTTGAACAGCAGTGAATAAATCGCAATTATGTGACTCTTGAATGTACTCAATAAGTTGAATTAAAACTTCAGTATCAGTATCACTAACAAATGTTTTGCCTTGTGCAATTAATTCTTCTTTAAGAGGTTTGTAGTTTTCGATAATTCCATTATGAATTAGCGCCAAAGATTTTGAGCCCGAAAAGTGAGGATGAGCATTTATATCGTTAGGCTCACCATGAGTAGCCCAACGTGTATGAGCTATTCCGATTTTACCACTACGATTCAAATCGGCAGTATGATTTTCTAAATTAATTACCTTGCCCTTTGTTTTATATACAACTAAATCATTGTTATCACTTATCAACGCTATCCCTGCGCTGTCATAACCTCTATATTCCAGTCTATGTAATCCTTTAATTAAAATTTCATAAGCATCACGTTTTCCTACATAACCTACTATTCCACACATCTTGTCTTAATTTTTTGAAAGCACAAAAATACTTCAAAAAATTCGTACTTTTGCAAAAAAATCATGAAATCTACTAACTTTTTACCGATAACAAAAGAAGAAATGAATAAATTAGCTTGGAAACAAGCTGATATTATTATTGTTACAGGTGATGCATACGTCGATCATCCGTCTTTTGGCGCAGCTGTTATCGGAAGAGTTATTGAAAGTCATGGCTATAAAGTTGCAATTCTTCCGCAACCCAATTGGCAAGACGATTTGCGTGATTTCAAAAAGTTGGGGAAACCGAAATATTTCTTTGGCGTTACTGCAGGAAATATGGATTCAATGTTAAACAGATATACAGCAAATAAAAGACTTCGCTCTGATGATGCATACACACCCGGAGGTAAAGCAGGCTTTCGTCCCGATTACGCTTCTGTTGTTTATTCTAATATTTTAAAAAAATTATATCCGGATGTTCCTGTAATTCTCGGAGGAATAGAAGCTTCTATGAGGAGATTTACTCATTACGATTATTGGTCAGATTCTCTAAAAAAATCTATTTTAATCGATAGCAAAGCTGATCTTCTTGTTTATGGAATGGGAGAAAAACCAATTGTTGATGTTTTAAAGTTTATGCAGGAAAATGGCACTGATGCTTTGCTGACAGATAATATTAATCATAATGCTTTATTGAATATTAATCAGATAGGATTTATTTTGAATGATAATAAAAATTTGTCATCAGTAAATTTTATTGAATTAAATTCGCATGAAGAACAATTAAAAAGCAAAAGTAAATTTGCTGCAAACTTTAAAATTATTGAGGAAAACTCAAATTTGTATTCTGGCAAAACATTAATTGAAAAATATGATGAAAATTATGTAGTAATTACCGGACAAAACGAACCATTAAACACTCAGGAATTAGATGCGGTTTACGAACTTCCGTTTTTGCGCAGTCCTCATCCCAAATATCTAAAGCGTGGTGATATTCCGGCATTTAACATGATTAAAAATTCAATTAACATTCACCGAGGATGTTTTGGCGGATGTTCATTTTGCACAATATCAGCACATCAAGGTAAGTTTGTTAGCTCACGCTCGAAAGAATCTATTCTAAATGAAGTCGATATTATTTCTAATATGCCGGACTTTGGCGGAACAATCAGTGATCTTGGCGGACCTTCTGCAAATATGTATAGAATGCAAGGTATTGATATCCAAAAATGTAAAAAGTGTAGAAAAGCAAGTTGCATTTATCCGGAAATTTGTGTGAACTTAAATTTCGACCATGAACCAATGTTACAGCTTTATTCTGAGGTTAAGAAGTTCTCAAAAGTAAAACATATTTTTATTGGCAGTGGTATCAGATATGATATGTTTTTTCCGAAAGACAATGAGAAAGCAAAGGAATATAAGGTTTATGAATATGCAAAAAAAGTTATTCAGCACCATACAGGCGGAAGATTAAAAGTTGCTCCTGAACATTGTAGCGACGATGTTTTAAAAACAATGCGCAAACCATCATTTAAACTTTACAATCAATTTAACAGTTTATTTGAAAAAATATGCAGAGATAATAATCTTAAATATCAGTTGATTCCATATTTTATTTCCGCTCATCCTGGATGTACAATTAATGATATGGCAGAGTTGGCAATAGAAACCAAAAGAATACATTATCATCCCGAGCAAGTTCAAACATTTACACCAACACCAATGACCTTATCTACAACTATTTATTATACCGGAATCAATCCTTATACACAAAATAGAGTTTATACTGCACGAAGCATTCAGGATAAAAAGCAACAAAATCTATTTCTTTTCTGGCATCAAGCAGAAAATAAACGTGAGATTATCAATATATTAAACCGAAACAATAGAAAAGATTTAATACAGAAGCTTTACAACAAATAATTCTGGATTACTTAGCCTCGCTCACAATGATGTAATTATCTTATTTAGCGTATCATTACGAGGAGCAAACAACGAAGTAATCCATAAAAATATATCGAAAAAATCTGTTAATCCTGAAAATTCTGTCATTCTGTCCATCAAACAAATTCAACCAATGATAAAACTTACAAACTACACAAACAATCAGCGCACATTCGCAAAGAACCTAATTGAAAGTTCTTTTCCTGAAGAAGAAAGACCCGATTTTGATGAATTAATTTCCAGAAAATCTCCGGAATATAAATTTAATATTATCACTATAAACGATGAGAACTGTGGAATAATTGGTTACTGGGAGTTTGATGATTTTATTCATATAGAACATTTTGCAGTTAGTCCAAATATGAGAAGCGGTGGAATAGGAGGGGAGTTTCTTAACATTTTCTTTTCACTCACAAACAAATTAATAGTGTTAGAAGTGGAAGTTCCAGACAACGAAATTTCTATTCGTCGAATCAAATTCTACGAACGTCACGGCATGCACTTCAACGAATACCATTATATGCAACCATCATATCAAACCAAAGAATTTGTAATGCAACAACATATTATGTCAAGCAAGAAACTGACAGAAAGCGAGTTTGAAACAATACGCGATGTGCTTTATGAAAAGGTTTATTTAATAAAGAGCTGAGGAATGGAGAAGAGGAGAAT
>JAJDHA010000116.1 GCA_030265965.1 Odoribacter sp. OttesenSCG-928-L07 | reverse complement strand
AGTAAGCCATGGTACATTAACACCTGAATTTAATGCGAACATAACAAGTTATATGGTAATTGTAGAAAGTACAGTGTCAGAAATAACAATTACCGGTGTTGCCAATTATGAAAATGCAACAATATCGGGTAACGGTACTTTCATTTTGGAGTTGGGATCAAATAGTTTTGAGATTGTTGTTACAGCAGAAAACGGCACCACAACAAAGACCTATACTGTAGTGATTATAAGAAGTTGGCATGAACATGAGTTTATTATACAGGCTGAAGAAGCCGGCGATGTTACAATTGCTAACAAATGGGCAACAGATATTAGTGTTATTATTAACGGTGTTGATCTAGGTACAGTTGCAGCAAATAGCACAATAACGCTAACTGTCGCCACCAACGACATCATCACAGTAAGAGAATCGAATCTTGGAACGACATTCAGATTATGGGAAGAACCAGAAAATTCAGAGAAACCATTTGTATCAGATATAAAATGTAAAATTATAGCCATGCCCACTATGTCGGCATTTACCACAAATGTTGAAGGAACAAAAGCGGGAGATAATTTCTTCAGAGGTTTCAACTACAAAGGTTCACTTACATCCTTACCCGAGGGCTCGTTTAAAACCGATAATATCACAACTGTAGAAGATTTCTTCTTCAGTAGTTTCTATAGTTATTGCCCGCTTACATCCTTGCCCGAGGGTTCGTTTAAAACCGATAATATCACAACTGTAAAAAATTTCTTCTTCTATGGTTTCAATTTTCATGGCTCGCTTACATCACTGCCAGAAGGTTCTTTTAATACTGCGGCTATCACGAGTGTAGGAAGTTGCTTTTTTAGTCGTTTCAACGAAAGTGGCTCACTTACATCGCTTCCTGAAGTTTCTTTTAAAACCAACAATATAACGAAAACTGGAAGTCATTTTTTCGTTAGTTTCAACGAATACGGTTTGCTTACATCATTGCCCGAAGGCTCGTTTAATACCGATAATATCACGACGGCACCCATTTCCTTTTTCGCCTATTTCAATTCAGATGGCGCGCTAACTTCGCTGCCGGTAGGCTCATTCAACACTTCGGCTATCACGAGTGTAGGAGATAACTTCTTCTATTATTTCAATGGAGGTGGTTTGCTTACATCCTTGCCGACTTCCTTCGCCTTGCCGGCTTCACCAACAAAAATAGGTATCGATTACTGCCAATATATGTTCTATAATTCTGCACTTACCAAAGGCGATGAAATGATTGCGCTTTATTTTCATACAGATGCCACATCTGTTTTTAACAACACAAACATTACACCTATAGATCCGCCAGCAGGAAGTACAGTTTACGTAAATAGCAGTATAGTATTAAGCGTGTCAGGCATTACAGTTGATGACAAAATGTACGATGGCAACACAAGTGCGACACTCAACTTAAGCGCTGCTACACTCGTAGGCGTTACAGCCACCGATGATGTTTCTATAGATATTTCGGGCGTAACAGCAAATTTTGCTAACGCCGCAGTTGGAGTCAATAAAACTGTAACTGTAACAGGCTCCTTTGCTCTTAGCGGAGCTGATGCCGGCAAGTATTTACTCGAACAACCCAACCTTAGCTCTTTAAAGGCAAGTATCAAACCTTGGAGTGATGCTGCACTTAAAAGTCTAACCGTCAGTGAAGGCTCGTTGTCGCCTGTGTTTGATTCGCTTACGTTTAATTACAATGTTACAACTGTAGCTTATGCAATAGAATCGCTTACGATTATAGCAGAAGCAAATAATGACTACGCAACAGTTGCAGGCGACGGCGAAAAACAACTCAATGTTGGCGACAATACTTTCAATATAGTTGTAACGGCACAAGACGGAACTACTACAAAAACATACACTGTAAATGTTCGCCGCCAATCTAATGATGCAACTTTGAACGACTTAACCGTTAATGAAGGTACATTATCACCGGCATTTGCTGCTGCAACATTTGAATATCAAGTAACAGTTGGCTACGATATTGATGATATTGAAATTACAGGAACAGCAAATCACGCGAACGCAACAGTTTCCGGCGATGGCAATAAAACAGGGTTGATTGTTGGCGATAATGTTTTCACAATTACTGTAACTGCTGAAGATAACAGTTATACTCAGGATTATGTTGTAACGGTTCGCCGTCAGTCGAACGATGCAACATTGGCAA
>JAJDHA010000117.1 GCA_030265965.1 Odoribacter sp. OttesenSCG-928-L07 | reverse complement strand
TTGCAATCTTGTAATTATTTACAGTTGAGAAACCGTTGAAGATAGTGTAACTTCCGTAGATGCCGTATGAATTATTAAAAGAAGTAGTATTAGTATAGGTATTAGTTTCCGGGTCGATGGAGCGACCGAAGTTTGTGGTAGCGCTTACAGATGCAGAGATTGATGGAATAAAATTCAGGTAAGATTCCCTAAAATCTAAGTCGGTATTTTTATTTTTCGCTTCTTGGATTTTATATTTCGGCGAGTTTTCGATTGCGTAATTCATACAATCTTTCAAGCTAAAAATTTCCTGAGAGAAGGAAGCTTTTGTAATTATCAGCAGAGATAAAATCAATAATATTTTTCGCATAATTTTAAAATTAAATAATCAAGTTTTTTAAAACCGATTAAATAATTTCGAAAACCGTGCCAGAAATCCATAATATTAATCAACAGCAAGTTACACCAACAGTCTATTTTCAAAGTGTAAAAAAAATTGACAGGATTGGTTAATTAATTGACATGAGATCGTAAAAAAATTATTGAGATGGAGCAATGACACAAAATTTTATTAATAAAAGATTTGGATATTATGTAATTCTGTGATTTTGTTATTATGCTTAATTTTCATTTATAGATATACCAAAGAGCATCATCATTAAGCATCTGCTCAAACGGTACATTTCTTTTTTCCGCTTTTTCTTGAATCGCTTGTGTCCATTGTTTGTCATTCAGAATAGTTGCTTTAATCTGCTCTACATAAATTTTTTCTATCCATTTATCATATTTTCCAATCTTAATAGTATTAGCATAAGGATTAGTAATATTGCTTATTGACAAAGAAGCTGGCCAAATATTTTCCCCAACAATTGAGAAAGAAGAAACAGACTTACTCGGAAGATATGATACATTCAACACATGCATATTACCAAAAGATTTTAATTTCTTATTATTAACAGAAAGCGATTGAACATTATCCGAAGCAATATTAACGGAGAAATCTTTATATGTGGAACGATATCCAACAATAATGTTATCATTCTTAATATCAGCGACATGTTTAGTTAAATCCTTCCCGGCACATTTAACCAAAGCTATATATGTATCATGTGATTTTGATGCTTGCGCATAAAACAGTAAATTTATTGTATCTTCAGATTGACAATATTTATTGTATAAGCTTTCATAATCTTTAAAACTAACAACTCTATGATCAAAAAAATTATTCATTGCCTGATTAAAGAATAGTATGTTTTTATTAAACATAATACTCCCGGATTTGTTTTTTGTGTACAACAAAGATTCGGCGTACAAAATATCTCCATCTCTTAAGTTAGCAGTATCTTTAAAATCATTTATTATTAAAAATTTATCTTGTGCAATATTAATATCTTCCGCAACTTTTTCATTTGTATATTGTGTTAAAAGAGCAGCAAAAAATAATACTAATGATACAAGCCCACAAAATAATTTATATACCACAGGTTTTTTTAAGAGATAAAGATTGGCAATGTACAATAATGTTGCCCAAAATAAAACTATCCCTATAAATGAAAAATACGATGTAATTTTTATTGGAAATTGTGATTGATAAACTTTTACAGAAAATAGTTGGGGCAGAATTGGAAGAATAACTACAAGAATACTAATTAGCAACAATTTATATAATTTTCCGCGACTCATTTCTTGTGGAAGTAATTTGATTGAGAATAAAAACAACAAAACAATCAAGCAAGCCTTAATATATGACATCAAGCTTGCATCCTTTAAGTAAAACCAAAATGAATTATCGGCAGTTACTCTCGATGACATTTGAATCAAGTCGAATTTTGATGATAAAAAAGAATATAATGGACTTGAACTTTTCAGTATTTGAACAAATGTTCCAAACATTTGACTTATTGATATTGCTGACACGAATTGATTTCCCGCATGTTGTGAGGGATGTTTACTTCCAAACCAGAAATAAACTATAACATATGCAACACCTAATAATATAAATGGCGTTATTTCTTTTGTGAATTTTAAAATGTTGTCTTTCTTAAATATTGTTTTGAGATCGTATTGTATCAATATAAAGCAAAAGATTAAAACATAATACATGAACAAACTTTCTTGGAATAAACTCG
>JAJDHA010000115.1 GCA_030265965.1 Odoribacter sp. OttesenSCG-928-L07 | reverse complement strand
AACTTCCTCATATATTGGAAATTTAATATCATCATCATAAACTAATCGCCAGAAAAAATTTGTGCTAAAGAATTTTGTTATTGAAAATATAATTTTCCCTTCCCAATCAATATCAAAATTCCACCTATTTGATTCTCTTTCATCTAAATAATTATTATGAAACTCCAGCTTTGTAGTAACATCAATTTTTTTAGCAAGGGTTTGAGAATATTTAAAGACGAAGTTAAACCCGATTTCAGGTCTAATTTTTTTACCCGGAGTAATTATTGCTCCGAATTCATCATAAACTGCCGGTGTAACTCCAAATGAACCGTTATTTGCTAATTTATCATCTAGAACAAATGTAAATTTCCCAGATAAGGGTGAAAGGAAAAGCGACAAAGGCTTAACAGGAACAAACTGAAGCCCCCAAGATATTGTCAAATAAGCAGGAGCGAAAAATGTTGAAATATACACAGAATCATTAGGATAGGTATAGCCATTATAAAATTGTGATTTAAAATCTAACAACAATGAGTAAGACAACCTTTTGTTGAGTTTATAATTTAACTGAGAATAAAAATTGATTTTATCTTCTGTTTTTCTTAGTGGAGCATCAACACCGGCGAGCAACATTTGACCATAACCCAAAGATATTGCGTTAGTAAAAGTTAGAACTTCTTTTTCACAGCTTAATTTGTAATCGAGCAAAGCTGTTCCGGCAATTGAATTATTACCACCCGCAGCCCAGTTTGTATAAGAATATTGATTAAAAGTAACTCCGGCATTAAAAGAATGTTTCCAAGGTGAAACTTTTTTTGTGCTATCAGACGCGATAATAGAATCTTGCATGAGAAAAGTAATATTGTCGATATTTTTATTACCGAAAGCTACTTTACTCAAGAATAAAATAATAATTACTATTATCGTTTTTGATTTCAACATTATTATTAACGCGGTTTCCTATTGAAAATTATTTTATTTTAAATATTTATCTAACCAATTTTTAAACTCTCTTTGCCATAAAACTGCATTCTGCGGCTTTACAACAAAATGAGTTTCATCATTAAAAAACAGTAAGCGTGCCGGCACATCTTGTAATCGAGCACAATTGAAAGCTTCCAAACTTTGTGTATAAGGAATTCTGTAATCGTGTTCGCCAACGATAATCAAAATCGGAGTGTCCCATTTGTTTGCAAAAAGATGAGGGGAGAACTCTCTATAACTCTTTGGCTCAGGAGTTTGCCAATATGCACCTTCATAATCATGATTGGTAAAGAAATTTTCTTCAGTCGAGCCGTACATACTGTAAAAATTGAAGATACCGCAATGTGAAATAAATGCTTTAAATCGTTTGTCGTGATTTCCGGCAAGCCAATAAATAGAATAGCCTCCATAGCTTGCTCCAGCAGCACCAATTCTATCTTCATCAATAAAAGATTCTTTCGACAACACGTCAACAGTTTGCAAATAATCTTGTTGATTCAATCCGCCGTAGTCGCCGGAAATCTGATCATTCCATTCTTGTCCAAAAGTTGGCAGACCCCTTCTATTTGGTGCCATTACGACATAACCGTTTGCTGCCATCATTTGGAAATTCCAACGATACGACCAAAAGTTACTCACCGCAGATTGAGGACCACCTTGACAGAATAATATTGCAGGATATTCCTCATTTTCATCAAAGAACGGAGGATAAATTATTTGAACAAGCATATCCTTATCATCAACAGTTTTTATCCATCTTTCCTCAACTTTTCCCATTTCAATTATTGAAAGTAAATCATTGTTAATATGACTTATTTGAGTTTCTTTACCTGTTTTTATATCGATTTTAAATATTTCATTAGGCATTGATATTGTTTGCTTTACACCAATAATAAATTTATCAGCAGCAATATATTCAACATAATCGTGTGAGCCATGAGTAATTTGCTTTATTTTATTTCCTTTTAATGTAAGTTCATAAATATTATAAGCAGCATTATGTCCGCTAATAAAATAAAGTTTATCGCCTTTTTTATTCCATTGGAAATTATTACTACTTTGATCAAAACCCTCAGAAAGATCTTTTACTTCATTGGTTTTAAGATCAATGAGCATGATACGTTCTTTATCTGCTTCAAAGCCCGGAGTTTCCATACTTCTCCAAACAATAAAATTATTATCTGGTGAGAAAACGGGATCAAAATCATAGCCCTGATTAAATTCAGTAATATTTTTTGTAGTTTTATTTTCAACATTATAAAGATAA
>JAJDHA010000114.1 GCA_030265965.1 Odoribacter sp. OttesenSCG-928-L07 | reverse complement strand
GAACATTATAACCTCTATTTTTAGCTTCAACGAGGAAATGCGCAGCATAAATTTCAGTCCAAGGCACAACGTAATTACCTCCTATCCAGTTGGTCATTGAATTATCATGACGAAGGTAATTTCTCAACTTTGATATAGCTGCATCAACATTATTTTTAATTTCTTTCGATTTAACATCATCGAAATTAATGAAATAATCTAAATAAAGTTGCGGAAAGGCTTTTGAAACCGTTTGTTCGAGACAGCCATGAGGATAGCCGATTAGAAAATCAAGACGAGAGAATAAATCAAGAGGGATAAGTTGACTTACAGTAACTTCGCCGCCGGAAGTTCCTACAATGCTATTAAAATCTACATCAATGGTTTTTGTTGCATTAGGTTCTACTTGTTCCATTACAACATTTTGTCTTAATGAGAAAGGCATTCTTATCGGAAGCAAAATCTTTGATTCCGCTTTTACATTATCAATTGCAGCATTAATAAGCAACTCTGCCGTTCCTGAAACTTCTGGTACTTTTAATTTAAATTCTACTATTGCCTCACCATTAGCATCAATTGTTGCAATAGACGAATTTTTATCAGCAACAGCAAGTTTGTTTACTGATAGTGATATATTTACATTTTTACCAACAAAATCCGGAGCAAGAATTTGTACAGGAACAACAAATTCATCTTTTGGAGAGATAATTTTCGGAGCTGATGGTATAAGCATTATTGGATCTTTTACCGTAATATTTTCATGATTACTTCCGAAAGCATTATTATTGTCGGAAGCTACAACCATTGCTCGTAAAGAACCGATGTATTCCGGAATTTCAATTGAATGTTTCCCTTTTGCATTTGCAGCAAGTTCGAAAGGACCGAAAGAATATGCAACTGCTTGAAATCTTTTCGACAGAACTGTTTCTAAATCCGAAAATTCCATATCACCGCCTATAGCAAACACAGAATTCATTTCGCCGTTGTACGCATCAATTATTCCCGAATAATTATCCCAGGTATTGATTCTTAAAGCTTGTTTTGCAAAAAGATATTTATGCGGATCCGGTGTTTTATAGGATGTTATTCCTAAGATACCTTCATCAACTAATGCAAGCGTATAATACATCGGTTTGCCTGATTTTTCAGAAACTGTAACATCAATTGTTGTTTTAGATTTAGTTTCTTTTGGCATTGAAATTACCGGTTGTAATTTAGTTGCCGGATCTTCAATCTTGACCGGAACTACGCCGTACAATCTGGTTGGAAGGTCATTTTCCGAAGAATAAGGTTGGAAAAGAGTAACATTAATATAAACATTAGGCAACATTTTTTCGTTTGCAACAATTTTAACCAAAGCATCCTCATTAAGTTCATCAACGTTAAAAGCTTCAATCACATTTGAGGAATTTTCGATACAAACCATTGCTTTTGCATTTTTATTTGCCGGAAATGATACCTTGATTGTTTCGCCAACTTGGTAAGTATCTTTATCTGTTTTTAATGAAAGAATTGTTGGTGCATCGCCAATATTTCTATTTCTATTATAATACGGATAATCGAAATTCACAACTTTAGAAAAAGTGTGACCACCTTCATAATCGCTAACAACAATTAAGTACGCACCCCAATAATCATCCGGAAAATTTAATGTAAACTTAGATTTTCCGTTTCTTGCCGTTAATACTTCTTCAACAACAGGATTTTTGTACGTGCCGTTTACGTATTTAGATAAATTTTCATCATTGTTACTCCACCACCAATAAGAGTCTAATTTATACACATTCAACAGAACATCAACATCATCATTAAATAGTTCTCCTTTTTCATTAACAAGAGCAATATCGAAAGTCCAATTTTGATCGGTAAAATAATATTCACCATAATCCGATTTTGTTTCGGGAAGTTTCACACCGACATATCTTTGGAAAGGTGACAAGGTACACGATGATGAAGATATGCTGAAATCGCCATTATTTTCAAAAACTTTCGTAATAAAAATAGCTTTTGAAAATCCGGGTAATGAAAGTTTCGATAGACTTTCTAAGTTTACATCAATATTTCCTTTATCATTGAGTTTCAACGATGTGTACAAATTAACTTCCAATGGGAAAAATGTAGCACTTACATTTTCAAAAGAATAAGCCGGAAAATCTTTAAATGAAGTATTCATAGAAGATATTTTCACATCAACCGAAGCTGTTAGATTTGATGCCGCTAATCCATTAAGCCACGCTGAACTTAATTTTATTTTTGGAACCTTATTTAATGAAA
>JAJDHA010000113.1 GCA_030265965.1 Odoribacter sp. OttesenSCG-928-L07 | reverse complement strand
GTTACGGAAATTCAACCCTTCGGGTTGGAGTTAATTGTTTTATGTTTGGTTTCATTATTAATTATTTGCTTTTTTCAATTTTTAACTTCCTGATGGTTAGGCTGGCGTTGTGGCCGCCGAACCCGAGGGAGTTTGAGAGGGCGATGGTGATGTCTGCTTTGACGGCTTTGCCGGGAACGTAGTTGAGATCGCAATCGGGATCTGCTTCTGTTAGTCCTATTGTTGGAGGAACTATTCCATTATCGATTGTGAGGGCGGTTGCAACTAATTCGACTGCTCCTGCAGCTCCGAGCATGTGTCCGAACATTGATTTGTTGGATGAGATATATGCTTTGCGCGCTTGCTCTTCGCCTACTGCAAGTTTAATTGCTAAGGTTTCGGATTTATCGTTAAGTGGTGTACTTGTTCCGTGAGCATTAACATAAAGAAGGTCGTTATCATTATATCCTGCTTCTGCAAGCGCTGTTTTCATTGCTCTGGAAGCGCAACTACCATCTGGTTTTGGTGCTGTAAGGTGATGAGCATCGCAAGTATGACCGTAACCTGTTATTTCTGCGTAAATCTTAGCGTTTCTTTTAACTGCATGTTCGTATTCTTCAAGAATAACGACTCCGGCACCTTCTCCGAGAACGAATCCGTTACGATTTTTATCGAAAGGTATTGAAGCATTTTTAGGATCTTCGTTTTTGGTTAATGCTTTGCTGTTTGCGAAACCTCCGATTGTTACGGGTTCGATTGCTGCTTCGGCGCCTCCTGCAATTATTGCATCTGCGTAACCGTACTGAATTGCGCGATAAGCTTCTCCGATAGCGTTTGTTCCTGTTGCACAAGCGGTAACAACAGGTAAGCATGGACCTTGAGCGTTATGAGCAATAGCAACATTTCCGCCTGCCATGTTTGCAATCATCATTGGGACAAATAACGGTGAAACCCATTGCACACCTTCTGTAATTACCTTTTCGGTTTCTTTTACGAAAGTTTTTATTCCACCTACACCTGTACCTATATATACACCAAGTCTTTCCGGATTTTCTATTTTCAGTTTACTG
Source organism: Odoribacter sp. OttesenSCG-928-L07 (assembly GCA_030265965.1). GTDB lineage: Bacteria > Bacteroidota > Bacteroidia > Bacteroidales > BM520 > RGIG7150. The sequence goes on along the minus strand of JAJDHA010000113.1, from coordinate 1,295 downwards.
TCTTCCATTGCTTGATTTGCAGCTGCAAGTGCGTATTGAGCAAATAAGTCTGTACGTCTTACCGTAGAACTGTCTATTCCGAAATCTGCTGGGTTAAAATCCTTTACTTCTGCAGCAATTTTTACTGGCAAATTTTCTGTTGGTATAGATTTAATGAAATCGATGCCACAGACACCATTTTTAAGGTTATTCCAAAAAGTATCAATATTGTTTCCAATAGGCGATATTACGCCCATTCCTGTGATTACTACTCTTTTCATATTTGTTTGTTCGTGGTTATTAAGGTTAACTGTCTTTTGATATTATATATCCATGGGTTCACTGCGTTCACCCATGGTTAATGATTACTGGTTCACTGTGTTCGCCCGTGGTTACTACCATACTATAACGCAAGCTCCGGTGGTGAAACCGGCGCCGAAAGCGCTGAAAACTAATGTTTCGCCTTTCTTCAGTTTACCATCTCGTTTTAATTCATCTAAAAGTAAAGGTATTGTTGCGGAAGATGTATTTCCGTAATGTTCAATATTATGAGGGAATTTTTCTTCCGGTTGGTTTAACTTAATTCTTATTGTTTCAATTATTCTGATATTAGCTTGATGAAGTACAAATTTATCTACATCATCCGCTGTGATGCCGGCTTTTTTAAGAACGTTTTTAATATCGGAAACAGAAGAAGAGATTGCGAGTTTGTAAACATCGCGACCGTTCATTACTAAAGGTGCGTTACCTTCCGGTTTTTGATTGAACGGTGTTGGCTCTAATGCTCTTTGATAATAAAGAGGTTCTACTTTGCAAGTTGTTGTAAGATGGGTTGCTTTTAGGTTATCGCCACGAGTAACAACAACAGCGGCGGCTGCATCTGCAAATAAAATACAAGTATCGCGTTCTTGCCAATTTGTATAACGCGAGGGTTCTTCAGCGCAAATAATTAGAATATTGTTAATTTCTTCTTTTGCGCGAAAATATGATTCTGCAATATCCATAGCATAGATAAAGCCTGTACAGGCAGCGTTGATATCTAAAGTCGGACATTTTGCTCCTATTTCACCTTGTATTACACAACTTAGTCCGGGAGTAACGTAATTATTTGCCACATTTGAGCAGATAAGAAAATCAATATCTGAGACTGAAATGCCTGCATCTTCGATAGCTTTTAACGAAGCTTTTGCCGATAGTTCGGTAAGGTCTTCGGTTGAGAGCAAACGTCTTTCTTTGATACCTGTACGCGTTGTGATCCATTCGTCGCTGGTATCTAAAAATTCGGCGAGCATATCATTTGTTACAACTAATTTTGG
>JAJDHA010000112.1 GCA_030265965.1 Odoribacter sp. OttesenSCG-928-L07 | reverse complement strand
ACAAGATTGCAACCCACATCCATTGTTTGCAGGTGAGCGAAACAACGTGGAAAATAGTTTGTATTCCAGGGATAAACAGAACAATTACCATTAAAGCGAAAACTATGGCTATTGCGCCAAGGAGATATTTGTTGTTAAACATTCCTTTGAATGCGCTGAAATGTTGCGAACGAACTGTGTAAACGAAGGTCATTTGGGTAAATGCTAACGTTGCGAATGTCATTGTTTGCGCTGCTTCAACGCTTGTCTTTAATCCGATGCTGTATGCTACCAAACTCAGTATTGAAATCATAATACCTTGGAGGAAAATCCTTGTTGAAAAAGATTTTGTCATAATTCCATTGCGAGTATCGAGCGGTTTCCGTTCCATGATGTCTTTTTCAGCCGGATCAACACTTAATGCTAATGCAGGAAGACTGTCGGTGACAAGGTTAATCCACAGAATGTGAATTGGTAGAAGCGGCGATACCCAGTTAGCAGCAACGGCAACAAACAGCACTAATAGTTCGCCGATATTTGTAGAGAGCATAAATAATATTGCTTTCAAAATATTATCGTAGATACGGCGACCTTCTTCCACAGCGGAAACAATTGTCGCGAAATTATCATCAGCGAGAACAACATCTGCCGCTTCCTTCGAAACATCAGTACCGGTGATTCCCATAGCAATGCCAATATCTGCAAGTTTTAGCGCCGGTGCATCATTGACACCGTCGCCGGTCATTGCTACGATATTTTCGTTTCCTTGAAAAGCTTTCACAATACGAACTTTGTGCTCGGGCGAAACACGCGCGTAAACAGCAACAGATTCAACCTTGTGAAGAAGTTCGGCATCACTTATTATATCTAAGTCGCTACCGGTTAGCGCTTCATCGCCTTCTTGCATAATTCCGAGCGATTTTGCAATTGCCATGGCGGTAATCTTATGGTCGCCGGTAATCATCACAGGTTTAATTCCTGCTTGTCGGCATCTTTCAACAGCTTCTTTTACCTCTTCTCGCGGCGGATCAATCATTCCGACCATTCCAATAAAAGTAAGGTTATTCTCCAAAGTTTCAGGAGTAAGCTCATCCGGAAGTTTTGTGGTTTCTTTTGTAGCTATTGCAAGTACACGTAAAGCATTCTCAGCCATAGCTAAATTTGCTTTTGCAATCTTTTCTTTATCGCTCTCATTTAACGAACGAATATTCTCGCCATCATAAATATTTGTACAACATTTCAATAACTCATCCAAACCACCCTTTACGGCAACTAAAAATTTATTATCGCCGATATTATGAACAGTTGTCATAAGTTTTCTTTCCGAATCAAATGGAATTTCGCCTGTACGCGGCAATTTCTCTTCAATCTCATCCTTATTCAAATCGAACTTCAAACCTAAATCGATAAGCGCTGTTTCAGTCGGGTCGCCAATACTTGTGTGTTCATTATTTTCATTGTTGATTTTTGCATCATTAGCAAGTATCGAAAGCGTGATTAGGTGTTCCAGATTTTTATCAATGCTCTGAATATCTTTAATATTTAATGTTGTATCATTAATGAAAACTTCTACAACAGTCATTCTGTTTTGTGTTAAAGTTCCTGTTTTATCCGAGCAGATAACTTGTGTACTTCCAAGGGTTTCAACCGATGGGAGTTTTCTAATTATTGCATTTCTTTTTGCTAAACGCTGTACTCCAACTGCCAGCACAATGGTAGAAACTGCAGGTAATCCTTCCGGAATTGCAGCAGCGGCGAGACTCACAGCTGTCATAAACATTGTAAGTAAATCGCGACCGTATAGCATCCCGATGATGAAAATTAAAACGCAAATGGCCACTGCGGCAATAGCCAATATCTTTCCAAGTTTATCCAATCGTTTTTGCATTGGAGTTTTTGTTTCAGGAACCGATTGTATCATCGAAGCAATTTTTCCTACTTCTGAGCGCATTCCTGTTGCTGTAACAATTCCCTTTCCTCTTACGTAAGTTACGCTACACGAAGCGAAAGCCATATCATCTCTGTCGCCTAAAGGAACTGTTCCGGAAATAGTTTTGGTATTTTTCTCACTTGGAACTGACTCTCCGGTAAGTGCAGCCTCTTGAATTTTGAGATTAACTGCTTCCACAAGACGTAAATCGGCAGGAACAGAATCGCCGGTTTCCAACAGAACAACATCTCCTTCGACGAGTTCGCGCGACTCAATTACTTGTACTTCGCCGTTGCGGATTACTTTGCAATGTGGCGCCGACATTTTTTCCAATGCTTCAAGCGATTTCTCTGCTTTTGCTTCCTGTGCAACTCCGATAATCGCATTGAGAACAACTATTACCAAAATGATTATTGCATCGGAAAAACCTTCGCCATTTAACAC
>JAJDHA010000111.1 GCA_030265965.1 Odoribacter sp. OttesenSCG-928-L07 | reverse complement strand
GTATTGAGCTGAATGTAAAACTTGCAAGTAATTCCATATCTCTATCAACTACAATAGTTAATTCAGATTGATCAGATATTTTTACTCCATTTTCAAACCAACCGACAAATGTGTGATTTGTATTTGGAACAGCAATAAGAGTAATTTCTGAACCTGCTTCGTGTGAGCCGGCACCAATTATTGTTCCACCATCAGGTTTGTCAGTGTTGATGGTGATAGTGTAATATGCCATTTCCACAAAGTTAGCAGTGATATCTCTACTTCTTTCAACGTTAAATTTATATTCCTTTTCAGTTGATATAACAGTACCGTCTTCAGTCCAATTGATAAATTTATAATTTGAATTTGCAGATGCAATGATTGTCGCTTCATCACCATGATTGAAAGTTCCTCCACCGGCAGTTATTCCTGCATTTGCCGGATTGCTGAATAGAGAAATGCTGTAAATTAAACTTTCGCTAAAGTTGGCAGCTAATATTCTATCTTCATTAACTGTAAAAGTGTATGCATACGAACTTGAAATAACATTTCCGTTTTCGGTCCAATTAATAAAATTAAAACCTGGATTAGCTTCTGCCATTATTGTAACTTGTTCTCCAATTTCAAACACGCCACCGCCATAAACTTGTCCTCCGTTTGTTGGATTTGCTATTAATTCTATTGTGCAACTTCTTGAAAAATGTGCTGTTAATGTCCTATTACTATTAACGGTAAACGAATAATTAGGATTTGTTGAAACCTGAGTGTCGTTTTCAGTCCAATTAACAAATTCATAACCTGCATTTGCATTTGCAGTTACAGTAATTTGTGTTCCTTCACCAAAATTACCATCTCCGGTTAGTTCACCACCTTCGGTTGGATTTGAAATTAATACTATATCAAAATATGGTATATTGTATTGGAAATTTGCAGTAAGTTCTCTGTCATTTTCAACAGTAAACGAATATGAATTATTTGTTGAGACTTCAATACCGTTTTCAGTCCAATTAATAAATTCGTAGTTTGTATTTGTTGTAGCAGTGACTGTAATTTCCGCTCCTTCTTCAAATATTCCGCCACCTGTTAAAATACCACCTTCTTGAGGATTAGCGATCAGAGTAATAGAATGTCCTTCGATGGTATTGTTGAAGTTAGCAGTTAATGTTCTGTCTTCACCGGCAATGAAAGTTAATACATTATTTGTGGAAATATTACTTCCATTTTCAGTCCAATTTACAAATTCGAAACCGGGGTTTGCTGTAGCAGTAAGAGTTACATTTGTACCTTCTAAGTAAGTTCCTGCACCTGTTATAGTCCCGCCGGCAATTGGGTTTGAAGTAGCAGTAATTATATAAGAAGGAATTAATTCAAAATTAGCAATAAGAGAGCGGTTACCTTCAATAGTAAATGTATAAGATGAATTAGTTGAAACAGAATTTCCATTTTCAGTCCAGTTGATAAATTGATATCCAGAGTTTACATTAGCAATAGCTGTGACTTGAGCTCCGGAATTATAGGTTCCGTTGCCTTGGAGAGTACCGCCTTCTTCTGGGTTAGCAGTTAACTGAAGAGTGTATCTTGGAGTAAAGTTAGCAGTTAAATTTTTATTGTCATTTACTTCAAACTCGTAAATATTATTTGTTGAAACTGTATTTCCATTTTCAGTCCATTTGTCAAATACAAAGTTTGGAGTATTTGCAATTGCAGTAACAGTAGCAGTTTCGCCATGATTATATATTCCGCCGCCGCTTACAGTTCCGCCATTAGTTGGAGATGCAGTTAAGGTTACTGTATGGAATTGTGTGAAATTAGCTTTTAAGGTACGGTTTCTGTCAGCTGTAAAGCTAAGTATATTTATAGTTGAAATTTGATTTCCGTCTTCTGTCCAATTTATGAAATTATATCCTGCATTATTTGTTGCAATTAATTCTACAGTTGTTCCGGACACATAAACCCCGGCTCCTGTAATACTACCTCCTTGTGAAGGCTCAGCTGTTGCGGTAATTGTGTAAGTTACAACTTGTTGGAAATTTCCTACCAATGTTCTGTTATTGTTTAATTCGAAATTATAAATCGGATTTGTTGAGACAGGAGTGCCGTTTTCTGTCCAATTTAAAAATGAATATCCGTCATTAGCATTTGCTCTAACAGTAACAGAAGTGCCATTATCATAAGTTCCGCCGCCAATAATTTGACCTCCTTCGGCAGGATTGCCGGAAACAGTTAAAGTATATTTTGTTTTCAATTCAATTTTAGAAGGGCAATATACAGTATCAGCATAATTAGTTGTAATAATACGAACTTTATATTGTGAGCCGTTTGGCAGGTTTGCAGGTATTGTTCCCGTTATAGTTCCGCTTAAATCTGTAACAATAGGAGTGTTTAGCTGAATTGGGTTATTCCAATTACCGTTAGCGTCAGATATTTCTGCCACAACTGTATTTGGATCTGC
>JAJDHA010000110.1 GCA_030265965.1 Odoribacter sp. OttesenSCG-928-L07 | reverse complement strand
TCGGTGTCTTTTTCTTTTAATGTTTCGCGTTTATCGTACAATTTTTTTCCTTTTGCTAAGGAAATCAGTAGTTTAGCTAAACCCTTATCATTAATGAATAATTTAACCGGAATTATTGTATAACCTTTTTCATTAATCTGCGTTCTTAATTTCCTAAGTTCACGGGCATTAAGTAAAAGTTTACGTTTTCTTTTGGGTTCATGATTATAATGTGTGCCGTATTTGTATTCTGAGATGTGCATGTTCATAACAAACAGCTCATCGCCTATAAAAGCGCAGTAAGCATCGGTAAGGTTTGCTTTTCCGGCGCGGATAGATTTTATCTCAGTGCCGGTAAGAACAAGTCCTGCCGTATATTCACCCATTAAATAATATTGATATTCGGCTTTTTTATTTTTTATTTCTATCATCGTTTTCTAAAAGCTTATGTAGTTTAATTAATTCATCGCGGAAGCTTGCAGCTTGAATAAAATCAAGCTCTTTTACAGCCGCATCCATTTTTTTCTTCGTAGTTTTAATAAGTTTTTCGATTTCATTTTTATTCATATATTTAATCACAGGGTCGGAAGCAATATCCATCATCTGCTCATCTAAACTATATTCATTAGAATGAACTGCAGCTATAACAGTTTGACCGAGAATGCTATCCTTTGACTTTTGAATTTGAGTAGGGGTAATGTTATTGGCAATATTATATGCTGTTTGTTTCTCTCTTTTACGATTTGTTTCATCGATAGTTTTTTGCATTGAGTCGGTGATTTTATCAGCGTAAAAGATTACTTTGCTGTTGATGTTTCTTGCAGCTCTTCCTGCGGTTTGTGTTAACGAACGCTCGGAGCGAAGGAAACCTTCTTTGTCGGCATCAAGTATTGCAACTAATGAGACTTCCGGAAGATCTAAACCTTCGCGAAGTAAGTTTACACCGATTAATACGTCAAAAATACCAAGTCGCAATCCGCGCATTATTTCCATTCTTTCAACTGTGTCAACATCAGAATGAATGTACTGACAGCGAATGCCGCGATTTGCGAGGAATTGAGCTAATTCTTCAGCCATGCGTTTTGTTAAAGTTGTAACCAATGCTCTTTCATTCCTTTCCGTAACAATCTCAATTTCATTCATCAAGTCATCCATTTGGTTAAGACTTGGTCGTATCTCAATAGGTGGTTCCAATAATCCTGTCGGACGAATGATTTGCTCTACAATTACTCCACCTGAACGGTTTAATTCATAATCTGCAGGAGTAGCACTCACGTAGATTGTTTGTGGTGTTAGCGCTTCGTATTCTTGAAATTTTAACGGACGATTATCCAAAGCAGCCGGCAAGCGAAATCCGTATTCAACAAGAACTTCCTTCCGAGATCTGTCACCACCATACATTGCTCTTATTTGAGGAATGGTAACGTGACTTTCATCAATTATCATTAAAAAATCATCCGGAAAATAATCTAAAAGACAGAATGGTCTGGTTCCCGGTTCTCGTCCATCCATATATCTCGAATAATTTTCAATACCCGGACAATATCCCAACTCTCGCATCATTTCAAGATCAAAAGTAACTCTGTCTTCCAATCTTTTTGCTTCAAATACTTTTCCAATCTCTTTGAAATATTCAACTTGTTTAAATAAATCTTGTTGAATGATTTTCGTAGCTTGTTTTAAAGTATCAGGTGAAGTAACAAAAATATTTGCAGGATAAATAGTAATGCTTGGTTGTTCATTAAGAATCCTTCCTGAAAGTACATCAATAATAGATATTGATTCTATCTCATCATCCCAAAAAACAACTCGCACGGCATCATCAGAGTAGGGTGGATAGATATCAATTGTATCGCCTTTGATGCGGAAGTTTCCGTGTTCGAAATTTCTTTCATCGCGGGAATAAAGAGCTGTAACTAACTTGTTTAAAAGATGAGTCATGTCTATTTTCATTCCAACTGCTAACTCAATCAATGTATTGTGAAATTCAGTGGGATTTCCAATACCGTAAAGACAAGAAACAGAAGAAACTACAACAATATCGCGTCTGCCGGAGAGTAGGGAAGAAGTTGTACTCAAACGTAGCTTCTCGATATTATCGTTTATTTGAAGGTCTTTTTCAATAAAAGTATTTGTAGTTGGAATAAATGCTTCCGGTTGGTAATAATCGTAATATGAAACAAAATACTCCACAGAATTTTCCGGAAAGAACTGCATGAATTCACCATACAATTGCGCTGCCAAAGTTTTATTATGACTAAGTACTAGCGTTGGTTTTCCTGTATTTGCAATTACATTTGCCATTGTAAATGTTTTCCCTGAACCTGTAACGCCGAGCAATACTTGAGCAGGATCGCCGCGTTTAACGCCTTCGGTCAATTCATTAATCGCTTCCGGTTGATCGCCGGTTGGTTTAAATTCCGATTTTAATATAAATTCACTCATAATTCGATCTC
>JAJDHA010000011.1 GCA_030265965.1 Odoribacter sp. OttesenSCG-928-L07 | reverse complement strand
ATTGTCTTTTTATTTATTCCTGAAATAAAAGAATCGACGGTAAAAAAAATAATTTATGTTCATAGCTTTGCGTTGTTAGTAGCGTCATTAGTAATAGTTTATAATACATTTTCTTCTAATGCTACTGATGATTTTAGAGATACTTATCCTTTTATATCTCATATAAGACTATCGTTAAATTATTGTGCCTCAATATTTTTTTTACTTTACAATTTTATCGTCGAAAGAAATTTAAGTAAAAGAAATAAAGCATTGATTCTATCTGCAGTAGCATGGTTTATAATTGTTTTATGCTTAATGAAATCTGCTACAGGAATGTTCATTATTGTTTTGCTTTTCTTATTTATCGTTTTGTCTCGCAAATTCTTTTCTACATTATCAAAGAAACTTAGAACATCAATTGTTGTTTCCTTGATAAGTGTTGCGTTGATCTGTATTGGCTTTTTTGTTTATTCTTATGTAAGATATTATAAAATTAACGCGTACGATATTAATGATTTACCCGAATATACTCTTAATGGAAATAAATATAATAATGATATTTCAAAAGGACTTATCGAGGAGGGCGACAACTTCCGTATTCTCGTTTGTGAAGAGGAGATGCGCAAGGAATGGAATTCTTTAAGCAATGTTGCTTACGATTCAGTAACGAATGGAATACCTTTAAAGGCAACACTGATAAGGTATTTGAATTCTTTGGATTATACTAAAGATAGCATTGGAGTTCATAAACTTAATTGTGAACAACGAAAACAAATCGAAGATGGTTTTGCAAATTTTAATTATACAAAAGATTTTGGATTTTACTCTCGAATGAGTATGTTTTTCTTTAGTTATGAAATGTTTAAGAAAACAGGTAATCCTTCGGGAAGTACATTGTTCCAAAGATTGTACTTCTGGAAGGCTGGCTTTATTGTTTGGAAAGAACATCCTTTGTTTGGTGTTGGAACCGGTGACCTTAGAGATGAACTTAATAGAGTTTATAAAGAACAGTTCCCGGAATTAAAATCCGAATATCATCATAGTATCCATAATCAATATTTTTATTATGCAATTGCAAATGGAATATTCGGCTTGATTATTTTTGTTTTCTGTTTAATATATCCCGGAAAAATAAATGGTAAAGCACACGATTATCATTGGAGATTCTTTTTAATATTGATAATGCTTTCAATGCTAACAGAAGATACATTAGGCACACAAGCAGGAGTGACATTCTTTACATTCTTCTATTTCGTATTTCTTTTTAAGAAGGAACCGGAGATTCCGGAAAGAAGTTTTGAAACTTTAGTAGCCGATAAAACCGATAAAGCCGATAAAGTGGATAAAGCCGATAAAGTGGATAAAACCGATAAAGTGGATAAAGCCGATAAAGCCGATATAGCAGATGAAGTAGATAAAACCGATAAAGCCGTTGAAGATTCCCGTAGGGAATTTCGATCGGTAACATAACAGAATACTACAAAACCACTCGCACGCCGTAGGTGTGCGACGAAAGAAAAACTATATGAAACAAAAACAACTAACAATCAACTACACCGAATACACAGATCTTAACCAGTTGCCTGATGATGAGCAACAATTAATTATTAAGGCTGTCGAAGCACTCAACACCTCATATTCGCCTTATTCGCAATTTAAAGTAGGAGCAGCAATTCAACTCGCTTCGGGGAACATTGTCATAGGCAGTAATCAAGAAAATTCTGTTTCTCCGGTTTGCATTTGCGCTGAAAGAGTAGCAATCTTCAATGCTAAAGTTACATATCCTGACGATATTATCGAAAAAATAGCAATAACAGCATCAACACAAAATTTTGAAATTGAAAACCCGGTTACACCCTGCGGCTCTTGTCGCCAAGTAATGGTAGAAGCAGTGAACAGACAAAAAGGTAAAGAGTTTAAGATAATCCTACATTCGCCAAATAACAGGATTTTAGTTTTCAACTCTGTAAACGATATGCTACCCTTTAACTTTAATGAAAAAAGACTTCAAAACGTTTAAATTAATTATTATGGATACCAAAAAAAATTCAGAACTTGTAACAAATGCAACAGGTGGTGTTTATCATCTAAATCTTCATAGTGATGAAATCGCTGAAAATATTTTGTTGGTTGGCGATCCCGGAAGAGTGAAAAAAGTATCAAGTTTCTTCGACAAAATAGAAATACACAAAGAAAATAGAGAAATAATTACCGATACGGGATATTATAGAGGTGTGCCGGTTTCTGTAATCTCAACAGGAATGGGAACCGATAATATCGATATCGTTGTTAATGAATTGGATATTTTGGCTAATTTCGACTTAGAAAGTAAAATCGAAAAGAGAGAGAAGAAATCGCTAAACTTAATTAGAATTGGAACTTGCGGAGCGCTGCGTGCAGATATACCACTCAATACTCCAATCATTTCTCGCTATGCAATTGGATTAGACGGATTGCTCTATTTTTATGATACTCCAGAAAAAATTACAAATCACGAACTTGCAACAAAGTTTATGGATTTTACTGATTGGGATAAAAGTCTGCCGACAGTTTATGCATGCAAATCGTCTGAGGCACTTGATGATAAATTTGATGAAAGCTTTTTACGTGGAATCACAATTACTGCCCCAGGCTTCTACGGTCCACAAGGAAGAAGCATACGATTGAGTCCAAAATTTCCAAATGTCAATTCTAAAATGAGCAAGTTTGAATATAACAATTGCAAAGTAAGTAATATGGAAATGGAATCATCTGCTTTATATGGATTGGGACAATCGCTCGGACATAATACTATTACAGTATGTATTGCAATTGCAAATCGCGCAAACGGCGAATTTGTTTCCGATTACAACAAAAGTATGGAAAATCTTATAGAGTCGGTATTAAACACTATAACTAAATAATTTTCATGATTGTTAGTACCGAAAGCAATATCCGATATCTACATATTCCGTTAAATAGTCCGATTTCACATCTTGGTATTCTTGTCAACGCAGGTACAAGAGATGAACTCGAAAATGAGTTTGGTGCAGCGCATCTTATTGAACACCTGCTTTTTAAAGGAACGAAAAGTAAATCGGCGCGAGTTGTTTCTCGCAAATTTGATAATATTGGTGCAGATATAAATGCTTATACTACCAAAGAAGAAACGTGTTACCACGTATCTTTCCTTTCAGAATATTATCCGCGAATGATGGAACTTCTTTCCGACATGCTTTTTAATCCTTCTTTCATAAAAAAAGAAGTCGAAAATGAAATTAATGTTATTAAAGAAGAAATTGCATCATATTATGATTCTCCAAGCGAATTAATATTTGATGAATTTGAAGATGCACTGTTTGAAAATCACAGTATCGGACATAATATTCTTGGAAATGTTGATTCTCTGAATGAATTTAATAAAAATCAATCAAAGATTTTTGATTTCTATTCCAAAAATTATTCTAATGAAAATATAATTATTTGGTCGTCAGGAAATATTTCCGACAAAAAATTCAATTCTTTATTTATGAAATATTTTGGTAATTCAACATTACAAAATAATTCCAATAATCGTATTGCTCCGCAGCAAATTAAAAAATTTAATATCAACACGAAAAGACATGATACTCAGTGTCATTCAATTATTGGCGGACGAGCTTTTTCCTACCATGAAAAACAAAGAACAGCTTTCACGCTTTTGAATAATTATTTAGGAAGTCAAGCAATGACAGCACGATTAAATTATGTATTACGCGAAAAGTACGGCTTAGTGTATCATGTTGAATCTTCGTATATTCCATATCAAGATACAGGCACTTTTAATGTCTTTTTTGAGTGTGATAAAAATAATCATTCCAAAATAAGCAAATTGGTTTTTGACGAATTGAAAAAATGCAAAGAAAATAAATTTTCTAATAGTGTTTTGAATATTGCTAAACAACAACTTAAAGGAAATATTGCCGTATTAAGTGATTCCAAACTTTCGGAAACATTGGCGCTTGCTAAGTCACTTGCATCATATAACAAAATTGAAAGCATTGAAGAAACATTCGCAAAAATTGACGCTATCACCGCTGAAGAAATCCAAGAAGTTGCCAACATAATCTTCGATAATAACAATCTATCACAGTTAACATATTTCCCCTCAAATGGCGACCAATAATCCAAGCAACCCACCGTCCCGCAGGGACGAAACACAATTATCCGTAGATTTCAATCTACAGAGTAAGAGTAGTAGTAAAGAAGAAGAGTACGCGCTACGTGAAGACTATGCCACACTCCACAGCGGCGAAGAAAGCGACTTGCTCAAACGCTTAGACCGCGAAACTAACTTGAAAACATTGTATCCGCGCATGATGTCGGGACACCTGCAAGGACAATTTCTGAGAATGGTAACACGTATGATTAATCCAAAAAATATTTTGGAATTAGGAACATTTACAGGTTATTCAACATTATGTTTTGCAGAAACTTTGACGGAAGAAGGGAAAATTTATACAATTGAAGCCAATCCCGAATGGCAGCATATCTCTGAGAAATATTTTTCAGAATCCGGACTAAAGCACAAAATAGAATTTATTATTGGTAATGCTGCCGAAATTATTCCGCAATTAGATGTTGATTTTGAACTCGCCTTTATTGATGCCGACAAACAAAATAATAGGCTATATTATGATATGTTGGTGAAAAAAATGAAGTCAGGAAGTTTTATTTTGATTGATAATGTATTGTGGAGTGGGAAAGTGATAGATTTGAATGAAAATAAAGATAAGGACACTCAGATTATTCATGCTTTTAATGAGTATGTTAACAACGATAAGCGCGTTGAAAATATTTTACTTCCTTTCCGCGACGGGCTTACATTAGTCAGAATCAATTAATTTACTCATACTCTCGGGCAAGGGAGCAATAATTGTCATTTCCTCATCTTTAACAGGATGTGCAAAAATCAATTTATGAGCATGTAAACATATTGAGCCGTCAGGATTTGATCTTGCTGCGCCGTACTTTAAATCTCCTTTAATGATTGCTCCAACCGATGCCAACTGAACTCTTATTTGATGATGCCTGCCTGTTAATAATTCTACCTCAATTAAATGATACCGTTCAGTACTTTTTACATATTGATAATTCAACTCAGCTTCTTGAGCGTTTTTGACAGATTTATCAACGATATATGATTTGTTTTGCTTCTCGTTTTTGAGAAGATAATTTTTGATATTTCCCGATAATGGATGAGGTTTCGCACAAGTTAATGCTAAATAATATTTATGAAAGTCGCGCGATTGAATTATCTTGCTCATTCTTGCAGCAGCCTTACTTGTCTTTGCAAAGATGATAGCTCCACTTACAGGTCTGTCGATTCTATGAACAGCAGTCAGATAAATATTTCCGGGTTTATTGTATTTCTCTCTAAGGTAATTTTTCAAATCATCTATCATCGACAAATCGCCGGTTTTATCAGATTGAACAATCTCTCCCGGTAGTTTATTTACTACAAGAAGATGGTTGTCTTCGTAGATGATTCTATTTGCTATCATGAAAAATGAACGTTGAAGATTAGAGTAATATTGTAGAGAAACCTTTACAAAACACATTGCCAACTATAAGCCAACTATTATTATGCTTTTCTTTATGGAAAATTTTGTTAGTGTGTATTAATCTTCATTTTTTTTATTACATTTGCAGGTTGTAATAATTAATAAAATGAAAAAAATAATAATATTACTTTCGGCTCTTTTTTCAATATCTATTTTTAATTCTTGTGATAATACTTTGAATTTGAATACAGATTGGGAAGAGACTACTGTTGTTTATACATTCTTAGATAGAAATGATTCTATTAGTTATATTAAAGTTAACAAAGCATTTTTAGGTAATGATAATGTAATGGTAATGGCAGGAATCCGTGATTCTTCCGAATATCAAAATATTTCTGTTACCCTTGAAAAATATTTTAACAATAAACATATTAAAACTTTCACATTTGAACCCGTAGAAGTTGATAATAGAGAAGATGGGATGTTTTATAATCCATATCAAACCGTATATGCAGCTACAACATATAATGAATTGAATGCAGTATATAATTCTGACAGTTCTTTTCAATATAAAGTAAAGGTTGTTAATAACTCAGGCGAAGAAGTAGGAACAACTATTTCTTTAGTAAGTGAAAAAATGACTGTAAAAAAACCTCGAAATACTGTGTCGTTTTATAATAATAATATCAGTAGTACAGAATTTGAATGGGATACAGTAAGAAATGGATTTTATTATATTGTTGATGGTGAATTTGATTTCTTAGAAGTCTTTAAAAATGGAGATACAATTCAAAGAACAATTCGTTGGAATAATATGATAATAACTAATAACAATAATAGAACAGGATCAACTATCTCAAGAAAATTGCCGAGTAAAAATTTCTTTAGCTTCCTTCTGGCAGAAGTTCCGCACGATGATAAATCAATAGAAGAGTCTGTTGAGAAAAGACGTATTGGTGACTTTTCTTTGGTGTTTAAAATCGCGGGAGAAGATTTTTATGAATATATTGCAAGTAGCGCTTCCGGTGGATTAAATCAAGATATTCCTAATTTCTCAAATGTTGAAAATGGACTCGGACTGATAACATCAAGAATTACACATAAACATAAATTTATTTTAAGTGATGCCGCAACAAAAGCACCACTTCTCAATGATTTAGAATACGATCACTTAAAATTCAAATCATTTCAATAAAGAAAGTAAAATGTTTTTTCATTAAAATAGTATCTTATTACTTTCAATTTCTCCCTTTCACTTTTTAATTACCCGTGCTGAGCTAAGTTGAAACATTAGCTTTCATCTCTCGACTGTCGTTTTGTCATACTAATTTAACGATTTTTGTATTGGCACGAAAATTGTTATCCCTCCATCCGAAATTTAAAATAATTTGTAATAAATTAAAAATCATAAAGATATGGGAAAAATTATTGGTATCGACTTAGGCACAACTAACTCTTGTGTCGCAGTTATGGAAGGTAACGAACCTGTTATCATTCCAAATTCTGAAGGAAAACGTACAACTCCTTCTATTGTCGCTTTCACTGATAATGGTGAAAGAAAAATAGGTGATCCTGCAAAACGTCAAGCAATTACTAATCCGACTAAAACCATTTATTCTATCAAACGTTTAATGGGGGAGCCGTTTAGTAAATTAACCGAAGAAGTTAAAAGATTACCTTATCAAGTTGTTAAAGGCGATAATGACACATCAAGGGTTGTTATTGATGATAGAAAATATACTCCACAAGAAATCTCAGCAATGATTCTTCAAAAAATGAAGAAAACTGCAGAAGATTATTTAGGACAAGAAGTTACTGAAGCTGTAATTACAGTCCCGGCTTATTTTAGCGATTCACAACGTCAAGCTACTAAAGAAGCAGGTGAAATTGCAGGTTTGGTTGTCCGTAGAATTATTAACGAACCTACTGCAGCTGCTTTGGCTTATGGCCTTGATAGAAAAAGTAATGATGAAAAAATCGCAGTATTCGACCTTGGTGGTGGTACTTTCGATATTTCTATCCTTGAACTCGGCGATGGCGTATTTGAAGTAAAATCTACAAACGGTGATACTCATCTTGGTGGCGACGACTTCGATCATGTTATTATCGACTGGCTCGCTGAAGAATTTCAAAAAGATGAAGGCTTAGACTTGCGTAAAGATCCAATGGCTATGCAACGTTTGAAAGAAGCTGCTGAAAAAGCTAAAATTGAACTTTCAAGCTCAAGCTCAACGGAAATCAACTTACCTTATATTATGCCTGTTGATGGCGTTCCAAAACACCTTGTTAAAACTTTGACAAGAGCTAAATTCGAGCAATTAGCCGACACATTAATCCGTAGAACAATTGAGCCTTGTAAAAAAGCATTGCAAGATGCAGGCTATACAAAAAATGATATCAACGACGTAATTTTGGTTGGTGGCTCAACTCGTATTCCTGCAATTCAAAAAGTTGTAGAAGAATTTTTTGGAAAAGCTCCATCAAAAGGTGTTAACCCTGATGAAGTTGTCGCAATTGGTGCAGCTATCCAAGGCGGTGTTCTTACCGGAGAAGTAAATGATGTTCTGCTTCTTGACGTAACTCCACTTTCACTCGGAATTGAAACTTTAGGAGGAGTGTTTACTAAACTTATTGATGCAAACACTACTATTCCAACGAGAAAATCTGAAACATTCTCAACAGCTGCTGATAATCAACCGGGTGTAGAAATTCATGTTCTTCAAGGTGAAAGACCGATGGCAGCACAAAATAAGAGTATCGGAAAATTCCATTTAGATGGAATCGCTCCGGCTCCAAGAGGTGTTCCTCAAATTGAAGTATCTTTTGATATCGATGCAAACGGTATTCTTAACGTTACTGCAAAAGATAAAGGTACAGGCAAATCTCAAAACATCAGAATTGAAGCTTCCTCAGGATTGTCTGAAGATGAAATCAAAAAGATGAAAGCCGAAGCTGAAGCTAATGCCGAAGCAGATAAAAAACAAAAGGAAGAAGTTGATAAAATCAACTCTGCTGATACAATGATCTTCCAAACAGAAAAGCAACTCAAAGAATTTGGAGATAAATTGCCGGCTGATAAGAAAGCTCCTATTGAATCTGCTCTCGAAGAATTGAAAGAAGCTCATAAAAATAGAAACATGTCGGGAATTGACGCTGCTATGGAAAAAATAAATGCAGCATGGCACGCAGCAAGCGAAGATATGTACAAAGCATCTCAAGAAACACAACAAGATCCGGGTGCAAATCCAAATCAAGAACAAAACAACAGTTCTGCCGGCTCTGATGATGTACAAGATGTTGATTTTGAAGAGGTGAAGTAATTTTTAAATAATAAATTATTAATGAAAATGCGGTAGGTGAGTAGCTTACCGCATTTTTTTTGAAAAATCAACAGTAACAATAGAAGGAAATGATAAAAAATGCTATCGAACCCAAATCTAAAATGTGGAACCTATGGCACGGCTGTCATAAGTTAAGCGCCGGTTGTAAGAATTGCTACGTGTATCTTGGCGATTCAAAGAGAGGAATTGACAGCAATATTGTTTCTAAAACCAAGAATTTTGATCTTCCTCTGCAAAAGAAACGTAACGGAGAATACAAAATTTCATCAGGCACATTAGTCTATACTTGCTTTACCTCCGATTTTTTTCTGGAAGATGCAGACGAGTGGCGCGAAGAAGCATGGGAAATGATACGCTTGCGCAATGATTTGCGTTTTATGATGATTACCAAACGCATCGATCGTCTTATGCAATGCTTACCTAATGACTGGGGTGATGGATATGAAAACGTAACTATTTGCTGCACTGTTGAAAATCAAGATCGTGCAGATTATCGCCTACCAATTTACAAAGAAGCTCCCATAAAGCACAAAATCATTATATGTGAACCACTTTTGGAACGTATAGATCTGAATCCTTTTAATATTGGCTCATGGGTAGAGCAAGTGGTTGCCGGCGGCGAGTCAGGATATAATGCAAGACCTTGTAATTTCGATTGGGTGATGGAATTACATGATTTGTGTGTGGAACATAACGTTTCGTTTTGGTTCAAACAAACAGGAGCGAAGTTTATCAAAGAAGGAAAACTTTACAACATCAATCGCCGTCTGCAACATGACCAGGCTCGAAAAGCTGGGGTGAATTTTGATGTTTGAAAACCCCCTCCACATTTATTCCAAAAACTCCTTTAAACTATCGTATTTTAAAATCTTTCCTTTTCCACCTTTATATTCAATAATACCATCCTTTACCATCTCGGAAATGGCTCTTGACAATGATGGCCTCTCTACTCCAAAATATTCGGCAAGAGAAGTAATGTTTTGTTCCAAATCAAAACTACCTTTCTTGTCGCGCTGTAAAATATAGTATGCAATCTTAGCCTTGATACTTTTCTGAGAAAATATTTTCAACCTATCTGATAAGGATTGTGCTTGATTAGCAGTAAATGCCATATATCCTCTCAAAAATCCCGGACATTTAGCTATCTGTTTTTCAACAGCTTGTTTGCTAATAAGGATTATCTCGCAATCCTCTAATGCAACTACTTCTGCAGGAAAACAATTGTCCTCAGCAAATAAAAAAGCTGTAGCTAAAGGATAAGGCGCTGATATTTCTTCCATAAAAATGCTAAGTCCTGAATCGGTGATAATCTCCATTTTTACCTTGCCTTTTGAGAGCATATATAAATTAGAAATGTGATCTCCCTGAAAAGCAATGTATTCTCCTTTTTTGTAAGTTTTAATCTTATGATCAATAGTGCATTTTAAATTTGCTATCTCGTCAAGAGGTTTCTCGCGACACATTGTACAGAAAAATAATAAGTCAGAATTCATAATTTCAAAAATTAATTCTGCAAATATAATAATTTTTTTCAAAAGTGTAACAAATGTTACAATCTATATGTTTTTAAGCCTGTATTTTTGCACAAAATTAATTGAATAAAGATATGAAACGAACAATTATTAAAATAGATGAAGATAAGTGCAACGGCTGCGGATTGTGTGTAAGTGGTTGTCACGAAGGAGCATTACAGTTAATTGATGGTAAAGCCAGAATGGTTAGTGAATTGTATTGTGATGGTTTAGGAGCTTGTATAGGCGATTGTCCTGTTGGTGCAATTGAACTTGAAGAACGCGAGGCAGAACCATACGACGAAGTTGCAGTGATGGAAAGACTTGTTCCTAAAGGAGAAAAAACAATTAAAGCGCATCTCATGCACTTGAAAGATCATAATGAAACAGAGCTCTTATCGCAAGGGCTTAATTATTTAAAAGAACATAATATAGAAATAGATATGAATTTAGAGAAAAAAGAAGAAAGTTGTGGCGGCTTTCAACAACCGCACGCTTGTCCGGGTAGCGGAGAAAGAGCTTTTGCTCCGAAAAACTCAATACCAACAACTAATGAAGTGCCTTCACAATTGCAACAATGGCCCATTCAGTTACATTTGTTAAATCCTCAAGCAGGATATTTTAATCGCGCAGATGTAGTAATCGCAGCTGATTGTACAGCTTTTTCTTATGGAAATTTCCACGAAAAATTTATTAAGAATCACATATTAGCTATCGCATGTCCAAAACTTGATAGCGGCAAAGAAAGTTATGTGGAAAAAATTACCGCAATGATAGATCAATCCAACATTAATACGTTGACTGTTGTTATAATGGAAGTACCGTGTTGCGGTGGATTACTTCAGTTGGTGAAAATGGCTGCTGAACAAGCTTCACGCAAAATACCGATAAAAAAAGTAGTTGTTGGTATTCAAGGAGAAATTTTAGAAGAAAATTGGGTGTTATAAATATTGTCTTGATTATGAAGCTAATAGATGTAAAACAAACAGGAGTTTCAAATACTCCACATAATGTGGATATTCGTAAAATATATGATGAAAATTCTGCACAAGCAGTTCATATTACGCTTAAAGCAGGAGAAAGTTTGAAGCCGCATATTACCCCCGTTGATGTATTCTTTTATATATTAGAAGGAACACCGGAAGTTAGAGTCGGTGATGAAACAAAAACAGTATGGAAGGACGTTCTTGTTGAAAGTCCGAAAAATATAATACACTGTTTATCTAATAATTCAGAACACCAAGCACGAATTTTGGTTGTGAAAGCTCCGCGCCCGACAACCCAAACCAAGCTTTTATAAAAAATAAATAATCATTAACATTAAATTTTAAAATTATGAGTATGTTTTGTTTTCAATGTCAAGAAACAGCACAAAATAAAGGCTGTACAGTAAAAGGAGTTTGTGGTAAAACTTCAGATGTAGCAAATTTACAAGATTTATTGATTTACCTCTTAAAAGGTATCTCGCGCTACACAGTAGAAATGCGTAAAAATGGAATTGAGGTACCAACTCAAACCAATCATTTTGTGATGGAATCGTTATTTATGACGATTACCAATGCAAATTTCGACAAAGATCGCTTTGTAACACGTATCACAGAAGCTATTGCTCTGAGAGATAAGCTTGCAGCAGAAGCAGGAAACATAACTGTGAGTTGTGATTGTATGTCATGGAAAGGAAATACTTTGGAAGAAATGGAAACCAAAGCGGCAACCATCGGAGTATTAAAAACTGAAAATGAAGATGTGCGTTCATTACGCGAATTGCTTACTTACGGTTTAAAAGGTATGGCAGCATACGCTGAACATGCAGTTAATTTGGGCTTCGATGATAACGATATCCACGCCTTTATGCAAGAAGCATTAGTTGCTACTACCAAAGAACTTTCTGCTGACGAATTAACCGCTTTGGTTCTAAAATGTGGAGAATACGGCGTTAAAACTATGGCTCTACTCGATAAAGCCAACACGTCAACTTATGGAAATCCTGAAATCACAAAAGTAAATATCGGTGTTAGAAATAATCCGGCGATATTAATTTCCGGTCACGACCTTCGCGATATGCAAGATCTTCTTGAGCAAACAGAAGGTACTGGAGTGGATGTTTATACGCACAGCGAAATGCTTCCTGCACATTATTATCCTGCATTTAAGAAATACAGCCATTTCGCAGGTAACTACGGCAGTGCTTGGTGGCGTCAAAATGAAGAATTTGAATCTTTCAACGGACCTATCTTGTTTACAACAAACTGCATTGTACCGCCTCGCGCTACTTCAACTTATGCAGATAGGGTTTATACTACAGGAGCATCAGGTTTCAACGGATTTATTCATATCGAAGATCGTAAAAACGGACAAGCTAAAGATTTCTCGCAAATAATTGAGCACGCGAAAAGATGTAAAGCTCCAACAGAAATCGAAACCGGAGAAATTGTCGGTGGTTTTGCTCACGAACAAGTATTTGCATTAGCAGATAAAGTAGTTGATGCAGTAAAATCCGGAGCTATTCGCAAATTCTTTGTGATGGCCGGTTGCGACGGACGTATGAAAGGTCGTGAATATTATACAGAGTTTGCAGAGAAACTTCCAAAAGATACAGTTATCCTTACAGCAGGTTGCGCAAAATATCGTTATAACAAATTGCCATTGGGCGATATTGGTGGTATTCCGCGTGTATTAGATGCAGGCCAATGTAATGATAGCTATTCGCTTGCATTAATTGCTTTGAAATTAAAAGAAGTATTTGAGTTGAATGATGTGAACGAATTGCCAATAGCGTATAACATTGCTTGGTACGAGCAAAAAGCCGTAATCGTTCTTTTGGCTCTGCTTTCCTTAGGAGTGAAAAACATTCACTTAGGACCTACATTACCTGCTTTCCTTTCACCAAACGTTGCGAAAGTTCTTATCGACAACTTTGGCATTGGAGGAATTTCCTCAGTTGATGAAGATATTAAAATGTTCTTAGGATAGGATATTTTTTGGATAGGTCAAAAATTTGAATTTATCCTAAAATTGTAAAGCCCTCAGGAAGATAAATCTTTCGGAGGGCTTTTTTATTTGAAATTTTTATTTCCGTATTTGGCTTTGTATTGGCACATTGTTGTTTATTGATATGGATTCCCGATGGGAATTTGGCTTTGTATTAACATATTGTTGTTTATTGATATGAATTTCCATGCTTCTTTTATTTCCGTTAGGAAATCCATATCAATAGAAACCATGTCCAATCTTGTTTACCCAAAACCTCGAGAGGTTTCACATCATTCAATACGGGAATTTGGGTATATCGTTATTTTGATTTTTATTGGTACAAATTCCACCAACAAGTACAAATGAGTATCTTTCCTTATTTAAAACCTTATTAA
This sequence comes from Odoribacter sp. OttesenSCG-928-L07, assembly GCA_030265965.1. GTDB lineage: Bacteria > Bacteroidota > Bacteroidia > Bacteroidales > BM520 > RGIG7150. The sequence continues at coordinate 23,187 of JAJDHA010000011.1, read as the reverse complement.
TATGACAAAACAACCTTAATAGCAATTATTTACGACTTTGCCCCGAACCTTATTAACCTTATGTTTTTGAAAACAATTAGTATTAATATTCCTCAAATGTGATCGTTGTTAATTATTTGTTGTTTTTTATTTATATTTTATAAAATAAAAATGTAAATAATAGATAAATTTAAAAGCATGTGCAATGATTTGGCGTAACTTGATATTATTTTTGCAATTAAATATTATTGTATTATTAAATTTTATTTAAATTTGCAAAGTAGTTTTATGATAGAAATATGTAGATAAAAAAATATTGCATAATTAGCGAAAACGATTATTCATCTTGGTAAACCTAGTAAATTTACAAAGAGGAGTGAATAATGAGTTTGAGTTGGTTTGCTTCCTAAGAAGGACGCAAACCGCTTTCTCTTATTTGACCTCTGGGTTTTACTAGGACCTACCAAGCAAATAAGATAGAGGGTGGTTGCGTCCTTTTTATTTTACGCAACCGGAGATGCCAAAAGCCGCGAGTGGAGGCGTAAAATAAATGAGAAAAAGCAATCATGTGCAATGAAAAAAGTATAAGGGAAATTGTTGATGAACTAAATAATTCACCTGTTTACAATATTTCGTTATCCTCAAAAGAGTTGTTTCACAGCAATTTCTTATATTGGCTAGGACAGTGTAAACATACAAAAAAATTATTTGAATATGTAATTCAGGAATTATCCGACAATAAAGACTTTGTTTTGGGAGAGAAAAAAATTTAGCGTGAAGAATGTAATTTTGACTTGTCTATTAAAAATGGAGAAAATTATGAGATTGTAATAGAAAATAAAGTTAAAAGTTTTCCAAATCTAAGTCAACTAGAAGAATATCGTTCAAAAATCTGTCAAAAACAAAGCGAAAGTTGCAAGTATGTATTATTGTCGCTCTTTACAACGACGAAAAAAACAGATGTTTGGAGAAAACAATCATATAAAGATTTAGCTAATGCATTGGAAGCAAAGATTAATGTTTTTGTTACTGATGGCTATTGTAAAAATATTATAGAAGATTATATTCGTTTTATAAAAAATCTAGACGAGATTTGTAAGTTAACCAAGATTGATGAAAAAGAGGTATATGATTATAATAATTCAGATTTATACAAGATATTAGAAAAAGAGATTCGTTTTGGAGATTTTTATTTGAAAGCAAAATATGCTCAAATTTGTGAGAAAATATCGGATATTCTTGAAGATGAAAAAATATTTTACAAGCAAGATTTCTCCATTAAACAAATTATGGATGGAAAAGAAAAAATAAAGACACTATATGTTAATCACGGATTTTCAAGAGCTGATGGCATAATTGAGGTAAAAATTAAAACAAAAGGTTTTGTGTATTTGATACAAGTTCAAGGGAATTTATATAAGAGAGGTTTTGAAAGTTATAATACCAGAATGCCTCCAAAAAATATCTCGAATGAAGTGAAAAACTGGGTGAATTTTAATGATATATCAAAAAAAGGCGTTGTGTTTCCTGTAGATAATGAAAAAGAATACAATAAATATGGAGATAGTTTCAAGTATAAAAACATAAAAATATCTGAAACAGAGTATATTTATACCAAAAAATTAATTGAACTGATTATCAAGGATACAAAGCAATGTTTAGAATTTATTGATAAATAAGAATATAGGAGTAAGCCGAAAATCCTTTTTAGAGTAGGCAAAATTAAAATATTAATATTATGTATAATCAACAAAATCAAATGAATGAGTTTTCAATGCCGTTATTAATGGGATTTATGAATCCAACAAAAATTCAAGAATCTGTAGATGAACCAATCTTGTATGATCCAATGGGGCAAATAGTGTATGATATGAGAACCGTTGGCACAAAAAGTTTGAAGAATACAAGTAAAAACGGCCTCGCTAATGGAGATAAAAAGAATGAGATTGATGACACAAAATCTGTTAAATAAGTGATTTTTATTATTTCTAATAAAGAGGATGTTCATCCTACGCCTGTTGTAAAGTATTTAAGTGAAAGACAAATCCCTGTTTTTCGCTTAAATACCGAGGCGTTGCTAACGGATTATCAATTCGATTGGCATTGTAATGACAAAGAAACTGATTTTTATATAAAGAATATTAAAAACGGTTTAGAAGTAAGAGGGAGTAAGATAACTGCTATTTGGGAACGTCGCCCTGAGTTGCCAAATGAATTGCTAATTGAAAGCGTCCCTGAAATTAATAAACATAATTTAGAAGAAGCAAAGGGGTTTCTATATTTTTTGCGTTACTATCTTAAAGATGTTTTTTCAATTGGAAGCATTGTTTATGATAGAGTTGCTTCATCTAAAATGCTACAATTAAAAATTGCAAAAGAGTTAGGGATTGCTACTCCTGCAACTTGTTTTTCTAATAGAATGTCAGATATAGTATTTTTTGCTAATAATTTTGAATATGTTGTGCTAAAATCTATAGAAAACGATAATGTTTGGCTGGGAGATGAATATGAGTATGTGTTTTACGCACAAAAAATACAATCTTCATTAATTACTAATAGTCCCGAAGAAATGTTTTCTCAATCCATTAATTTTGTCCAAAATTATATTGAAAAACAATTTGAACTAAGAATAACAGTAGTGGGAGAAAAGGTTTTTGCGTGTAAAATTGATTCACAAGTATTAGATGACGATAAGGGAAAAATTGATTGGCGCCAAGGTTATGATTATGGATTAATACAAGAAGCATTTGAACTACCTGAAACAATCAAAACTTTCTGTATTAAGTTCTTGCGAAAAATGAAATTGAATTTCGGCTGTTTTGATATGATTGTAACGCCTGAAAATGAATATGTATTTCTTGAATGTAATCCCAATGGACAATGGTTATGGGTAGAGGAACAAACTGGGATGAAAATTTCAGAAGCAATTGCGGAAATATTAATAAAACAATAGAAACTTAAAAATTTAAATTAAATTTATTATGAATGAAGAATATAATTATAAAGTGTATTTTACTTGGAAGAAAAGATATAAAGACATTAAGGGAAAAGAAAAAATAGAAAAGCAGAACACAAAATTAGCTTTTGATTATGAGCCGTCGGACTATGATATTGAATGTAAATTAAAGGATTACATCAAATCAATGGAAAGATTTATGTCAGATTTAAAAATTAGATTGGAGCTAGAAGAAATAAGTAAGATACAAAGACTAAAAGTTGCAAAAGGTTCTAAAGACTCATCTGCAATTGATGAAATGTCGGATTATTTTGGGCTATGATCAATTAATTAAAAATTTTAACTATGGGATTCTTCAAAACAGCATTCAATGAATTTGGCAAGAAGACAGGTAAAGCCATGGGCAACAAGTTATATGGTGCTTATGCTGATGACCGTCGTGTGGGCGTTAATCGTGGGAAACTGAAGGGAGAAAGTGACGGTTTAAAAATTACTTCGTCTGAAACCCAACAAAACCCTGTTACCTCAATTGAAATTGTTAACGAGCAAAACAATAAATTATTTGAAGAAATTCTAAATATTGAACTGAACCCGATAGATAAAAATTCTTTACTTAAATCTTTGACAACACTTTCAACTTATGTAGAATTAGGGATGAATGATAACGTTTCTGATGAAATTTTTGTTTTGGCAAAATCGAAGTTTAATGATGGTGTTGCAATGTTGCAAGCAATTGATCCAAATAATTCTATGTTAACCCATTTTCAAAAAAAGAGTTCAGGGTGGAAAAAGAAAAAAATTAAGACAGCTGTTGGAATTATTATTTTCTTAATAGTGTGTTTTGCAATTTTAATCTGTGGATATTTTTTTGCAGATATGTTATAAAATAATTTAAATTTGAAATTATGCCAAAATGTAAGTATTGTGGAGAGAGAATTAATTTATTTCAAAGACATTTCGGAACATATGGAGAGTATTGTAGTCAAAATTGCATGGACAAGAAACTACAAGAATTAGAAAAAGATATTGATAATCTCACTGGAAAAATGTCTGAATCCCAAATTGAAGAAATGAAGAAACGGTTAGGGTTGTAATATTTCAATTACTCCAAGCAAAATCAGCTAAGCAAAGGGATATCTATTGGTACATATTTCATGGATTTATCCTAAGATTGCGAGAGGCTGTTTCAAAAGCAATAATTTTTTTAACCGCGGAGAACGCTTTTGACTCAGCCTCTTGTTATTTAAGTTTAAGCGCTAATCTTTCTGCTTACACAAGTTGAATGTATTGATTTTCAATCTTCACATTAAAATGAATATCGGCTTTTAAAGCTTTAAATACCTTTAATATAGTGTCAATTGTTGCGCTATTTGCGTGATTTTCTAATTTAGAGATTTGAGATTTTTGTACTCCTACAAGATTTCCCAATTCTTCTTGAGTAAGGTTCCTCTCAAGTCTTGCGGTTTTTATCATTTTGCTCAAAACCTCCATTTGAAGTTCGTACTCATACTCATCTCTTTCATTTGTGCCTACTTTTCCAATATATTTATCTTTCATTTCAGATAGTGTCCGAAATTTCATTTCATCATTTTTCATTTCACTTTTCCTTTCTTGTTTTGTTTTCAAAATATTTTATTCTAATATCATTAGCTTTTTCAATTTCCTTTTTTGGAATTTTATCTGTTTTTTTTATTAAGCCATGTGTTACAATTACTAATGTTTTTATGCTTTTTGTTTTGTCCCAAAATGCAAACAAACGTATTTGTGATTTGTTATACAATGTTCTAAATTCCCAAATCTCATTTTCAAGTTTCTTAAATAGTTTTGGATCATTTGTTTGTTCTGCAAGATCAATATTGTATAATATCTTTTTTGCCTCTTTCGCATCTAATTCCTCAATGAATTTTTCAACTTCATTAGAAAATATGGTTTCAAAATATCTCATATTGATTTGCAATTTTGCAAAGATACAAAAAAGTTTCTAAATTTAGAAACTTTTAAAATCTTTTATTGAAATCTTTTTTTTGTTACGGGAATTTGGGTAAATCGTTATTTTGATTTTTATTGGTATGAATTTGAAATGCTTTTAATTTAATAATTTCATCTGTTGTGCATTTAGTATAAATTTATTTTAATGTTATTTATAATAAAAGTTTTGTTCTTTCAATATCATGAAAATGAGTATTTTAGATGTCAAATACCATTGGTTTTTTACCGCAAAGAACGCAAAGTTTTTCGCAAAGAACGCTAAGAAGTTAATGCCATTTATGATAACATTGCGACCTTTGCGAAAAACTTTGCGACCTTTGCGGTTTAAATACAAAAAAATCAAATAAATTTATCCTAAATGCACAACAGGTAATTTCGTTTTTTATATTAATCACGTTTTTATCAAAATATCTTTATTTTTTGTGATATGTAAAATTTTAGAAAGACTTTTTTTATTTATAATTGGACCAAATTCCGCCGTTATGTACTTCTGAAAATCCTTTCGATTTTAATAAAGATACTGCACTGCGGCTTCGTATTCCGCTTGCACAAACAACAATAATTGGTTTTTCCTTTTTTATTTTTGATAAATTAATGTTTAGTGTATCTAAAGGAATGTTTATCGAGCGCTTTGCCGCACCTTGCTTATATTCTTCTTTTGTTCGTACATCAATAAGTGTTGCCCCACTTTTTAAAAGTTCATTGGAATCGGGCTTGTCCTCTAATCCGAACAACCGGTTAAAAAATTCTATCATGTTTTCTATTTTGATTTTAACAATATCTCATCAATAATTCTCTTTAATTCATTCTTAGGTAAAGCACCTTGAGCAATCTGTGGAGTTTCTCCCATAGGAATAAAAAGAAGCGTTGGAATGCTGCGAATGCCAAAAGCTGTTGCTAACTCTCTTTCTTTCTCAGTATTGACTTTATAAACATATATTTTATCACCATATTCTTCTGCTAACTCTTCAAGTATTGGCGCTATCATTTTACATGGACCACACCAATCTGCATAAAAATCAATAATGGCAGGTTTGTCACCTAAATATTTCCATTCCTGTGAATTGTTTTGATAATTTGCAATCTTTGTTAGAAAATCTTTTTGTGTTAATTGAATTGTTTTCATCTCTTTAATTTTTTTATTGGTTATTTCTTTATTTATTTCGTTGCTTGTTTTATTATTTATTGTAGTTGATGGATTGTTTTGGCATGAAGCCAATTGTGATATTGTTGCTAAAACCAAAGCGGCTATTGTAAATGGTATTTTCTTCATATTTTTAATAATTATTTCTAAATAAATAAACTCATATTTGATTTCTCTGCTCTTTCAAGATAGGTTGCGACTCCGCCCATCTGAACATTGTCTAACAACTCTTCTTGCTTCACTCCCATGACATCCATCGACATCGTGCATGCAATCATTTCTACACCGGAATCAATAGCTTGTTGAATAAGAGATTCTAAACTGTCAATGTTTTTCTTCTTCATAATAAGTCGCATCATCCGGCGACCTAAGCCTCCCATATTCATTTTAGAAAGAGAAAGTTTGGTGCTGTTGGAAGGAAGCATCATTCCGAACATTTTTCCAAAAATATCCTTTTTAACACGTGGCTTTTCGCGCTTTTTAATCACATTTAATCCCCAGAATGTAAAAAACAAGCTGACTTTTTTCCCCGTAGCGGCAATTCCGTTTGCTATCACAAAAGATGCTAAAGCTTTATCTAAGTCGTCGCTAAACACAATCATCGTTTTATTACCTCCCATTGAAACAGCAGGAATATCTTGCGTTTCTCGAACTTTTTCAACAGTTACCGAAACTGTTCCAGCATCAAACTTCTTGTTTATGAGGCGCGCTCCCGTTATGTTGCACCAACTTTCAGCATCCTGACTAAACGCCATATCAGTAGATTTTACTTCTAAACGCTCGCCGGCACTCAATAAATCGTAATGCTTTTTTAACTGTATAATCGGACCGGGACAGGCTAAACCGCTTGCATCTACTAAAATAGTTTTTGAGTTTTCCGGATTATTATTTGTCTCACTTGGTTTCTCGTCAAGGTTGTTGGGTTCGTAATAACCTGATTGTTCAGATGTTGCGGTTGAGTAGGTCTTTATCCCTCCGGAAAGATTAAATACATTTGTAAAACCACTCTGTTTCAGTATTCTATATGCTATATTTCCACGTAATCCGATGGCGCAATAAACGATTATACGTTTATTAGAAGGTATTTCTTTCAGTCTGCTTCGTAAATCGTCAACAGGTATGTTGGTAGCTCCGGAGATATGGTGTAGGCTGTATTCTTCCGAAGTACGTACATCCAATAAAAAATCTTTTGCCGGATCAATATTTGCAATATCTCTCCAATTCACAATATTAGTTTTTCCTTTTATTATATTTTCTGCAACAAATCCGGCAATGTTTACAGGATCTTTAGCTGATGAAAAGGGTGGGGCGTAGGCATGTTCCAATTCAGTCAGATCGAATATAGTGCCTTTGTGTTGAATGACTTGTGCCATCATTTCAATGCGTTTGTCCACACCATCAAAGCCAACAACTTGTGCTCCGTATAATTGTCCCGTTTCAGGATCGAAAATAATTTTAATCGAAAGTGGCAGCGAGCCGGGATAGTATCCGGCATGCGAAGAGCTGTGCGTGTACGATGAAATATGCTTTATAGCCAATCGGTTTAATACTTTGGCAGAAATTCCGGCTGAGGCAACAGTCAAATCAAACACTTTAGCAATAGATGTTCCGATTGTGCCTTTATAAATATTTTTATTTCCTTCTAATATATTGTCGGCAACTATTCGCGCTTGTTTGTTTGCCGGACCGGCTAAAGGAATAAGCGCCGGCATATTGGTTATAGGATTGATTACTTCAACTGCATCACCTACAGCGTAAATGTGTTCATTGGAAGTTTGCATGTATTCATCAACCCAAATTCCTCCCAACTTGCCTATTTTTAGTCCTGCCGATTCAGCCAATTGTTTTTCGGGACGAACGCCTATGCTGCTTATAACAATATCTGTTTCAATTTGTTTGCCGCTGTCGAGTGTGACAATTATATGATCTTTATCGCTTTTAAATCCGGTAACTTTTTCCTTTAAAAAAAGATTAATTTTTTTATCCTTCAAATGTTGATGCACTATGGCTGCCATCGAAAAATCTAATGGCGCCATTACTTGATCACTCATCTCAACAATATCGACATTTAAGCCTGCTTCATGCAGGTTTTCTGCCATTTCTAAGCCGATAAATCCGGCGCCCATGACCACTGCTCGCTTTGGATTATGCTGTTGGATAAATGTTTTAATAGCATCAGTATCAGGAATATTCCTTAGTGTGAATATTTTAGGATTATCACTGCCTGGTAGCGACAATTTTATCGGTTCGGCACCAGTAGAAATGATAAGTTTGTCGTAAGATTCAGTGTAGTATTCTCCTGTTTGTAATTTCTTTACCTTTACGGTTTTGTCCTCAGGAGAAATTGACACTACTTCTGATAGCACTCGGATATCAATATTAAAGCGGTTAACAAACCCTTCAACCGTTTGTACAAATAGACGATCGCGATCTGTTATTGCTCCACCTATATAATAAGGGAGTCCACAATTGGCAAACGAAACATATTCTCCTCGTTCAAATAGAATAATTTCCGCATTTTCACTCATTCTACGGAGTCGGGCTGCTGCTGTAGCTCCTCCCGCTACTCCTCCAATAATCATTGTTTTCATTTATGTATGTTGTTAGTATGAATATTTTCTATTAAACAATAATTGTGCCAAAAAAAATGATTACTCATTTTTTATTAGTTTAGATAAGACATCATCTAAAGGGATAGGTTGTTTTTTCATTGTTTCCACAACTTTTTTGCCCTCTTTTGATAAGAAAAAAATCATTTTCCTTTTATCTTCAGTTCCAATTTCACGAATTATCCAACCTCTTTCTTCAACCGACATAATTATTTTTGATACGCGCGAGTTGGACAATCCAATAAATTCTGCAATTTCATAAGCAGAATGTGGTAAATTATCTTTCATGATGCACAGTAACATTGCTTCGTTTATTGTCATGCCAAACTTTTTAACAAATTCTTTTTCAAACGAGTATAAGGATTTATAAACATCCTTTATCTGACAAATTATTTCCATTATCAATATTTTACATTAGAAATATTTTGCAAAGATAAATATATTTTTTAAATATGCAAGAGAAATTAATAATCCAATTGTTTTTATTACATTTGTGCTTTAATTTTTGTCAAACATAATTTAATATTATCATGAAGAAGTTTTTATTTTCTATTTTATGCATTATTTTCTCCGCAATGCTTTATGGACAAGCTCGTTTAGTTTATATTCCTACAGAATCATTTGAGGAAGTGCAAAATCTTTTTGAACAAAAAGACTTAACAATTCACAATTACAAAGATAATTTTGTTATTGCTACATTAAATGGAGACTTGATTATAAAAAATATGATTGTTGTTGATCAAAATGCTTTTAAAGATAATGATTTTTACACTTTGGTTTATTGTGCTAATGAGAAAAAAAGTTCCTATACTGAGAGTATGTTACCTTATGGAAAACTTCTTTATGATGCAGGTAATTTTCTGATTATGAAACAATTTAGAGGTAAAGAACTTTTAGAACCTGCAAAAAATGACGGTATGGTTATCATTTGCAATAAGCCTGCACTTTTACCTGTTAGTAAATCAGATTTTCCAACAATAACTGAAATAAATCCTGAAATCCAAGCCCTAATTGACCAAATAAGTATTGATTCAATTATGACTTATATTCAACACATGGAGGATTATGGAACAAGAAGGTATAATTCTCCACAAGCAGATCAAGCGGCAAGTTGGATTAAGGATAAATATTTATCTTGGGGATTGGATGCAAATGTTGAAGACTTTGTAGGATATAGTTGGTGGTATGGAAATATTAACTCATCCAATGTCATTGCTATTCAACCAGGCGTTAGTAAACCAAATGAATACATTGTCTGTGGCGGGCATTATGATTCTATTAATTGGTATGATGGTGACGAAGCTCCTGGTGCCGATGACAATGCAACTGGAACTGCAGGGGTAATGGAAATTGCTAGAATATTAAGTCAATATGAATTTGAGCGTTCTATAATTTATTGTGCTTTTGGCGCAGAAGAAATAGGATTGTGCGGGAGCGCTGCTTACGCAGAAAAATGTCAATCAGAAGGAATGAATATATTGGGATATTTTAATATTGATATGAGTGGCTATATTAAACCTGGATTTGAAACTCTTATTAGTATTATCCATCCATCATCTGCAACACCTTTAGCAAATTATTATATTAATGTATTAAATACATATTTTGCAGGAACTCAATATGAGCAATTAGCAGGTATGTCAGGTGGCGACAGCGATCATACATCTTTTAATCAAAATGGATTTATGGGTATTTATCCCTTTGAAACTGATGGAGCTCATAATCCTTATATCCACACTTCTCAAGATTACATTGGTAAAGGAATTAACTCGGAAGAGCAAGTGCTTCTTTATACAAATATCGTTGGAGCTTGCATTGGAGAATTAGGATTGTTGTCTTCAAGTTCAATTGTAAAACCGGAAGCGGATTTTATTGTTGAAGGTGAAACTGAAATCTTTGAAGGCAATTCAGTTAGCTTTATTGATAATTCCTATAATGAACCCGTATCATGGCAATGGTATTTCGAAGGAGGAGAGCCTGAAACATCTGAAGAACAAAATGCAACTGTAACTTATTTTGTCGAAGGAACTTATGATGTAAAACTTATTGTTGAAAATTGCGCAGGAATTGATTCAATAATTAAAGAAAATTTTATTGTTGTTAATCCTGAAGTTGGAATTGAAAATCATAATATAATTAAAATTGCACCAAATCCTGTCAAAAGCAATTCATATATTAATATTGATTTTGACAAAATAATAAAATCGGTTGAGCTGGTAAGTTTATCAGGGACAATATTAAAGACTTACAAAGTAAATTCTTCTAAGGCGGAATTATTTATTCCGACATTATCATCAGGAATATATTTCTTGAATATTACAACAGAATTCGGAAAAGAAGTATTAAAAATTCAAGTCAGATAAAAGTTTTTATAATTATCTTTGCAACTTTAAAATCTAAAATAGTATATAATGGCAAAATTAATTTACTTTGATAACGGAGCAACTACTTTTCCGAAACCGCAAGAAGTTTACGACTTTATGCATAATTTTTATATGACACACGGTGTTAATCCGGGACGTTCAGGCTATGATGCAGTGCTTGAAACAGAAGAAGTTATGTTTGGTACAAGAAGAATGTTAACTGAAATGTTTAATGGAGGAAACGATCCGAACAGACTGACATTCAGCTATAATGCTTCCGATTCTTTAAATATGATAATACAAGGTATCTGCGAAAAAGGAGATCATGTTATCACCAGCGTTGTAGAACATAACTCGGTTCTAAGACCACTTTATGTTATGGAGCAACAAGGAATTATCGAAGTAACTTATATTGGCGTTGATGAATTTGGATATGTTAATCCGGATGATTTTAAAAAGGCTTTAAAACCGAATACCAAAATGATTATTATGAATCATTGCTCTAATGTTTTCGGTACTGTTCAACCAATTGCTGAGGTTGGAAAAATTGCAAAAGAAGCCGGCGTAATTATGGCAGTTGATGCAAGCCAATCTGCTGGAATTTTGCCAATAGATATGCAAGCAATGAATCTTGATGTTGTTGTTTTTACAGGTCACAAATGCTTGATGGGACCAACCGGAATCGGTGGTTCTTACGTTAGAGAAGGTGTTCCGGTTAGAACTACAAAATATGGCGGCACAGGTGTACGCTCGGCAGTAAGAACGCATTTGGATGAGTTCCCATACAGATTAGAATGCGGCACCATTAATATTGTTGGCGTGGCTGGTTTGTATGCCGGACAAAAATGGATACGCGAAAAAGGAATGGAAAACATCCATAATCATGAAATGAAATTATGGCAAAAACTTGTTGATGGAATGAAAAATATCGATAAGGTGCAAATGTATTGTTGTAGCGATCCGTCCAGACATAATGCTGTTTTAAGTTTTAATATTGATGGATGGGAAGCAGGCGATATAGGTACACTTTTAGATGTGGATTACAACATTGCTTGCCGTACAGGTTTACAATGTGCTCCGCTAATTCATGAAGCAATGGGTACAGCTGCAAAACACGGAACAGTACGTTTCAGTCTTGGTGCATTCAATACAGAGGAAGAGGTAAATATTGCCTTAGAAGCTGTTGAAGATATTGCGTCAATACCACGATAATATTCTTTGTAACCAAAAAATATTTATGCGTCATATTAGCAAAATTTAATTTTGTAAAGTATGTCGTATAAAAAATTAAAAAGAAGCAACACTAACAACGTAATTGCTGGTGTATGCGGTGGCTTAGGAGAATATTTCGATATAGATCCTATCATTTTCCGAATTATTTTTGTTATTCTGTTTTTTGTCGGTGGCGGCGGAGCATTAATATACCTTATTTTATGGATATTTATTCCGAGAGATACCGTGTATTATCAACCTGGTCCTGATAAAAAAGATACTAAGGAATCCGGTCCAAAGTATAGTAACTTCGGAGAAACAGAGGTGCCTTTTGAAGAAGTTAATTCGGATAAACAAGCTACAAACAATCAAAAAAAGACTGAGGACTCTACTGCCGGCGCACTTGTTGCCGGAGTAGTTCTTATTATTATCGGAAGCATGTTCCTTGTTCAAAGACTCTGGGATATTAATGTGTTTCGCGATTGGTGGCCATTGATTTTAGTTGGTGCCGGAGCGATATTCTTGTATAATGCCTTAAAAACCAAATCTAAATAATCATGTTTAAGAAAATATTTTGGAGTGTAATTCTTATACTCATAGGAATCCTCATCCTTTTAAGAAATATGCAAGTAGTTTATTTCGATTTCCACGACTTGTTTCAACTATGGCCGTTTATTATAATAATCATAGGTATATCAATTTTACCAGTAGCCGATTGGATAAAAGCTTGTGTTAGTCTGGCAGCAGTTATTATAGCCCTTGCATTATTGTTTACTGATACAGACATTTCTTTCAACAGAAATAATTACCGTTATTATAAAAAATACAATAACAGTCAAGATTGGAGATACAGAGATAAAGATAACAAATCCTCAGAAAAAGATAATAATGAAGATTATACTTATTCGGAAATTATTACGGATGACGATACAGTAAATATTGATATAAATATTAATACGGATTCGTTGTCACTGAATTTCAATCCAAATAGAAAGTATGAACCTGTAATTATCGATCCTAAAGATAAAGATTCCAATACCTTATCCTTTTGTGAAGAGTATAATAGAAAAATAAAGTATGCAGAATATGATATGGAACTTGCTGCGGGTAAATTCCTTATTGGTCCCGGACAAGATAAAAATTTAAGTTGTTTTCATAACAATGCCGGTGTTTTAAATTATTCTTTGAGTTCAGTAGATTCAAAAGATAAAGTTTCTTTATCTTTAGATTTGGAGGATAATAATGTAGAAAAAGTTGATAAAATTCTCCCTTATGAAATTTCATTACATACAGCTCCTGTATGGACATTCAATATTGAGGCAGGCGCATCCTCCATGTTTTTTGATGGCACTCAGCTGAAAATAAGCGAAATGAATATTACTGGCGGCGCTGCATCAATGGATATCACAATAGGCGAACTTGAAGAGGAGGTTAATATGGATATTTCTTCAGGAGTTTCAAATTTGATTGTTAGAATACCTGAGAATGCATACTGTGAAATACATCCGGAAACAGCATTAAATTCAAGGAAATACGTTGGTTTTAGAAAAAGAAACGATGGTGTGTATGTTGTTAATGCAGATAAATCTGATGTTTCTTGCAGTATATATATTAAGTTAGAAGCAGCTTTATCGGTTGTTCGCGTTGAAAGATATTAATCAAACTTTAAAAAACAACTGTCGCCGTAACTTAAAAATCTGAAATTATTATTTAAAGCATAATCATATAGTTTTTTCCAATCATCGCCGATACCGGCCGCAATTAAAAGTAACAATGTGCTTTTCGGTTGATGGAAATTTGTAATCAATGCATTAGGAAACTTCATCGAATATCCGGGCATGATGATTAAAGAGGTAGCAGCTTGAAAAAAGTTGCTATTTCTTTTTTGTAAATATGATAAAATATTCTCCAAACTTTTCTTTACAGAAATAACATTATTTGATACATTATTATACGGATACCATTGATCTAAAAATAACTCCTCTTGCTCTTGGAATTTCTTATCACCCAACTTCATTCCCAACCAATACAAAGATTCTAACGAACGACACGATGTAGTTCCAACAGGAATTATATATTTTTCTCCAAAATTATTGTAAAGCTTTTCAATGAACTCGCGTGAAATGATAATCTTTTCAGCATGCATAATATGTTCATTGACAAATTCTGCATTAACCGGTTTAAAAGTTCCTGCTCCAACATGCAAGGTAATAGTTGATATATCTATTCCGCTATATATCATTCGTTTAATAAGCTCGGGAGTGAAATGCAGTCCGGCTGTTGGTGCAGCGACAGAGCCTTCAATATCGGCGTAAATAGTTTGATATGTAATGTTATCCTTTTCTTCCGACTCTCTATTAATATATGGTGGCAAAGGTATCTTCCCGAAGATTTCCAATATTTCAGAAAAACTATGTTCACTATTCCAAGAAAAATTGATTATAGAAAATTCATTATTAGTTTCGATTCGTTCAGCATATAGAGAAATATTATCTCCATTATATTCTGTATCAGTTTTAAGTATTCCTGATTTCCATTTTTTAGAGTTTCCGACTAAGCAATTCCAGTTAACGGTATGTTTTGATGCAAGCTGTACTGCAATATCTCCTTTATTTGGTTCTAAACAGAATAGTTCAACCTTGGCTTTAGTCTCCTTAAAAAAAATCAAACGTGCATGAACAACCTTTGTATCATTAAATATTAGCCATGAATTATCAGGAAAATAATTTATTATGTTTTTAAAAATATCTTCAGATATATTTCCGTTAGAATAAATAAGTAACTTGGACAAATCACGATTTTCCATTGGATATAAGGCAATTGTTTCATTCGGGAGGTCGTAATTGTAATCGTGAATATTAATTTTTTCTAACATAAAAAGTTAAATTTTGCGCAAAAGTACATATAATAAAAAAAATACTAAGTAAAACCTGCGACATATTGCAAAAATTATGTAATTTAGCGGCGCCAAATTAAAATCTTACTAATGGTAAAAAACAATAAGTGTTTAATAGTGATAATTGCGTTTTTATGCTTTTGGGTTAATACAATTAACGCCCAACAACAGAAACAATTAACACAAAATACTTTTAACATTCTATCGTATAATCCTGCTTTTGCCGGTCATGTTGAAGCAATAAATGTTTCGGCTACATTACGTAGTCAATGGACTGGTTTTGGAAAAATAACGGAAAAAGACGAAACAACTGGTGCTACTACTTCAACTTCGGCTTCACCAACTTTATACATGTTAAATGGTGACATGTATATAAGAGCAATCCGTGGCGGAATCGGATTAACTATTAGTAATGATCAGATAGGTTTGTATAATAATATAAATGTAAATTTGGGTTATGCATACCAACATGAATTTGCCGGCGGTGGTAAATTAGGTATTGGCGCCCAAGTTAAGTTTGATAATATTGTTTTAGATACAGGCGGATTAGTACTTGGCGAAGAGGGAGATCCATTAATCGGACAAATGACATCTACCGGAAATGACTTTATTGTAGATTGTAATTTTGGTATATATTATTCTAAACCGAATTCATTTTTTGGTGGTATTTCAGCAATAAACCTAATAGAGTCTCAAGGATATAATACTTTATTTAAAGAAAAACGTTCTTTTAATGTTCATGGTGGATATACATTTCGTTTCCCGGCAAGTCCAAAGTTTAAAATAACACCTTCTGCTTTAATTAAAACAGATTTTGCTACATTCCAAGTGGATATTAATGCTATAATGACAATGGAAAATAAATTTTGGTTTGGTGTTAATTATAGAATTAGTGATGGCTTAGGTTTAATCGCAGGATTAATGTGGAAAGATTTTCGCTTAGGTTATTCGTATGATATTCCAATGTCTAAGCTTGCCTTAGGTAACAATTGGGGATCTCATGAAGTAGTGTTTTCTTATAGTTTTAAATTTGAAAGAGAAAAAGGTAGATTAACACAAAAAAACACAAGATATTTATAAAATGATATGCGTTTAAATTTCAATATTTACTAGCAGAGACAATAAAAAACAATTAATTCACGTTCAAATTAAGTTATTCGTATAAAAATGAAAAAATCGAAAATAATGAAAAATAAATTCTTTGCATTAGCGGTATTAATGTTAATAATCGTATTTTCTTCATGTAAAAATACCGGCAATGGTGAGCTAACAGGTGTTAACAGAAAAGCAAAATACAATCCTGTTGATCCTTACGGTATGGTTTATATTCCGATGGGAAGTTACACCATTGGTGTTGGTGACGAAGATCCAATGGGCTACAATAACACTTCTCCGAGGACGGTTTCAGTATCAGCTTTTTATATGGATCAAACTGAAATTACAAATTCAGAATATCGTCAATTTGTTAATTGGGTTAGAGATTCAATAGCAATGACAATATTAGGAGAGAGTTACCCGGAAACTTACCTGATTGAACAACACCCAAAAACAGGAGAAATTTATGATCCGCCAATTATTAATCAAAAAGCTAAAATAGACTGGAAAGATCCTGAAGTTCAAGAAGCTTTAGAAGAATTGTTTATCCCGGAACACGAAAGATATGCTCGCAAAAAAGAAATTGATGCAAGAAAATTATATTATGATTATTATTGGATAGACTTTAATGCAGCAGCTCAAAAAGATTTAACAGACCCTGACAATGACCCTGTTGACGGTTCTTTTGCAACTCGCCCACAAGGAAGACGAGATCGTTCGGTTTTTGTTAAAAAAGAAAGAATTAATGTTTATCCTGATACATTGTGTTGGATAAGTGATTATGCATATTCTTACAATGAGCCAATGGCTAAATTTTATTTTTCTCATCAAGCGTATGATAACTATCCTGTTGTAGGAGTAAACTGGAAACAAGCAAGAGCGTTCTGTGCTTGGAGAACTGAATTGAAAAACAGTTTTATCGAATCTGAAGGCAAAGGTGTAATTAATGAATATAGACTTCCTACAGAAATAGAATGGGAAAGAGCTGCAAGAGGTGGTTATGAAGGTAACCCTTATCCTTGGGGCGGTCCTTATACTTTTAATGAAAAAGGTTGTTATTTGGCAAATTTCAAACCACAAAGAGGTAACTATGCTGCTGATGGCGGATTAACTACTTTAATTGTCGGTCACTTCCCACCAAATGATTTTAACTTATATGATATGGCAGGAAATGTTGCAGAATGGACAATTGACGCTTTTGACGAATCAAGTTACAATTTTGGTTGGGATATGAACTTGTCATATACTTATAATGCAAAAGATACAGATCCACCGGCATTAAAACGTAAAGTTGTTCGCGGTGGTTCATGGAAAGATGTATATAACAATATTCAAGTATCTAACAGATCTTATGAATATCAAGATACAGCAACAAGTTATGTTGGATTTAGATGCGTCCAAAGTTTTCTTGGAAGACAAAAAGGCGATAGTAGCAAAGCATCTGCAATTTATTAAAAAATAATTTAGAAAAATAATTAAATAATTCAATTAAAATAAAAAAAACTTATGGGTTTAGCAAAATTAACATCAAGCAAAGGCTGGAAAAACTTTATGGCAAAATTGTATGGCTGGGGAGCAGCTTTGGTAATATTAGGCGCATTATTTAAACTTGTACACTGGAACGGTGCAAATATTATGCTTTCAGTAGGTATGATTACTGAAGCTGTAATATTTTTCTTCTCCGCTTTTGAACCGCCTCATACTGAACCAAATTGGAGTTTAGTGTATCCTGAACTTGCTGAGGATAATCAAGATACTGCATCAAGAAAAGATAGAAAAACAGTGAAACATACTCCTGCCGCTTCAAATGAATTAGATAATTTACTTCAAAATGCTAATATAGATCCGGCATTACTTAAAAACCTTGGAGATGGTTTCAATAAATTAAATAATACAGTTACAGCATTAAACGATATTACTTCTATCGGTTCGGCTGGAAAAGACTTAACACAATCTTTGAAAGTTGCAGGTGAAAAAACTGATAGCTTTAGCGAAAATCTAAGCTCTCTTAATACTGCTTATGAATCTCAAGTTCGTAGAACAAATGAACAATTTGAAGCTTTAGCAGATAGAATGACTAAAGTCTTTGAAATGCAACTTCAAAAAACAAACGAACAAAATTCAGCTAATGAAGCAATCCAAAACTCAATGAACAAGTTCATCGAAAGTATGAAAGCAGCTGTAGATTACAACGAAAAATATCAAAAAGAGTCGGCAAAATTAGCTGAAAACCTTGCAGAATTAAACAAGGTTTATAGCAATATGCTTACCGCATTAAATTATAATAAAAAATAATAAAGGATGGCTGGATATAAAGAAACACCAAGACAGAAAATGATCGGCATGATGTATTTGGTGCTGACCGCCATGTTAGCATTGAATGTATCTGTTGAATTGCTAAATGCCTTTGTTATGGTAAATGACAGCGTTGTTGAAACAAATCAAACAATGCAAGGTCGTATTGATGAAACTTATGCTAAATTTAATGAGCAATATCTGCTCAATCAATCTAAAGTGGAACCTTATTGGGAAAAAGCTAAAGAAATCAGAACTCTTAGCACAAATATGATTAATTATATTGACTCAATTAAGTTTACTGCGATAGCTCTTTCTGAAGGTAAAACTGTGGAAGAAATCAAAGATATTCCACTCGGACAAATTACATCAAAAGATAATTATGACGTAGCTACTAATTATTTTATCGGACAAGATTTGGCAAAAGGTGAAGCAGAAGTGTTAAAAGAAAAGTTGAATGAATTTGTTAGCGATGTGCTTGCTCTTGTTCCAGAAGAAAGAAGAGATTATTTTGATCTGGGTATAAGTACTGATGGTGACTACTATGATGCCAGCGGAAAAAAATTAAGCTGGGAACGTTATCATTTTTATCATACTATTTTAGCTGCTGATATTACTTTCCTTAATAAATTAATTATGGATGTTCAAAATGCAGAATATGAGCTTGTTAATTATTTTGCGAGATCTGTTTCCGCAGATGACTTTAAGTTTGATAAAATTGCTGTTAAACTTATTCCAAAGTCTAATTACATATTCCTAAACGATACTTATGAGGCAGAAGTATTAGTTGTAGCCTATGATACGGTTTCATCTCCCGACGTTAAGGTTTTGATGGGCACAGATAAAATTACTGATGCAAATATGAAAAATGCAAGAACTGTTACCGGAAAAGATGGTGAAGGTTCTGTGAAAATTACTTTCCCTGCACAAAGTGAAGGTATCCAACATTTCGCTGGTATTGTTAGCATTATGTCGCCAAGCGGTGAACTAAATCATTATCATTTTAATGATCAATTTATTGTTGCAAGACCATCAATTACTGTTGCTGCAACAAAAATGAATGTATTCTACATAGGAGTAGATAATCCTGTTGCTATATCTGCTGCAGGTTATGGAAATTCTCAAATTACTCCGACAATTTCAGTAGGTACACTTACTAGAACCGGTGACGGAATGTGGAATGTTAAAATTCCAGCAGGTGCTAAAGGTACAACTAAAATAAATGTTACCGCAGATACTGATAAAGGAAAAATTCCTTTGGGTTCTCGGGAATATCGTATCAAACGTGTTCCTAATCCATCTGCAACCATTGCTAATCAGTTCTCAGGTAAAATCGATAAAAATATCTTGAGTGCAGCCGGTGCAGTTATTCCTAAAATGCCTGAAGATTTTGAATTCGACCTTACTTTCCAAATCACAAGCTTCGAATTTATTGGTTCGCAAGGTGGTGGCGATTTGGTTAGATACGTGGCTAATAGCGGTAATCTTACTCAAGAAATGAAAAACTTTATCCAAAACTCTAAAAGAGGAAACAAAATTTGGATCGAAAATATCGTTGCGAAAGGTCCGGATGGCGATAGAACTCTTAGTAATATAAGTCTTGAAATAAGATAATTGATAATAAAATACGAGAGATATATCTTTGTAATTAAAATGAAAAATATAAAATAATATGAAAAAGTTTGTTTGCTATATAATATTAATTGTCTTTGGCATAGCTTTCGGGCAAAATGCTTTAGCTCAATATATTGATGCTCCTCGCGACGGATTTTATGATAGAACAACTAATGTGGAAAGAAAACCAATTCCTTATGTTTATGTCAATGAATCTGATGTAATGTGGTCACAACGTATTTGGCGCACATTAGATCTTAGAGAAAGAGCAAATCAAGTATTCTACTATCCGACAACTCCTCAAGAACATTGGAAAAATTTGATGACTGTTATTATGGATGCTCTTAAAGACGGTGAAATTACCGCTTATGACGCCTCCACAACAGATGAATTTATTGTTCCTATGTCTTACTCGGAAGTTATGGGCAAATTGTCAAGTAGTGAAAAAATTACCTTGCAACGACCATATCCGCCGTATGAAGAATACGACACAATTATTGTAAGAGATTTCAATACTCAAGATATTACTACATTCAGAATAAAAGAAGATTGGTTTATTGATAGAAAAAGATCTGTTATGGAATGTAGGATTATCGGCATCTGTCCCGTTAAACAAGATATCGATCCTAATACCAATGAAATAAGAGGTACGCTTCCTTTATTCTGGATATATTATCCGGAAGCACGCCAAGTAATGGTTAATTCAGAGGTGTTTAATCCAAAAAATGACTCAAATAGACTTACCTACGATGATGTTTTCTGGAAACGTATGTTTACAAGTACTATCTATAAAAAATCAAATACTTACGATAGAAGAATTTCTGAATATGCTACTGAATTAGACGCTTTGTTAGAAGCCGAAAGAATTCAAAATGATCTTCGCTTACGCGAAAGTGATATGTGGCAATATTAAGCTAACCGAGAAGATGATGTAATTTTGAATATCTTAGATACATCGATAGAATATATCAAAGGTGTAGGTCCTGCAAAAGCCGAAATATTTCGGAATGAATTGCAAATCTACACCTTTGCTCATTTATTGAGCTACTTCCCCTTTCGATATATCGACAAAAGAAAGATAAATTCAATTACAGAAATTAATGACAATACTCAAGAAATACAATTAAGAGGATTTGTTGTCTCTCTGGATACAATCGGCGTGGGACGAAGTATGAGGCTGGAAGCTAAATTCAGAGATAAAACAGGAATAATTACATTAGTTTGGTTTAAAGGGATAAAATGGATAAAAGATAAACTAAAACCGAATGTCGAATATATTATATATGGTAAACCGGCGAATTTTTTAGGAAGTTATAATATCTCGCATCCTGAAATAGAAACTGTCAGCGAATATCAACAAGCGGCGCAACTTAGATTCCACCCTGTCTATAGAAGTACGGAGAGAATGAAAAATGCCGGACTTAACTCGAAAGGTATTTCAAAAATAATGGAGAACCTTTTTGATAAAGTTTATAATTCGCTTTACGAGAATCTACCAACAGAAACTATTCAAAAATATAAATTAATACCACGCAAGGAAGCGCTATACAAAATTCACTTTCCTTCTTCTGAAAAGGATATCCAAGAAAGTAATAGACGATTAAAATTCGAGGAACTGTTCTTTCTGCAAATGAATATTCTTACATCTAAAATAAAAAAGTCAACTGTAACAAAAGGATTTATCTTCGATAAAGTCGGCGATTTATTCAACACATTCTACCATAATAATATTCATTTTGAACTAACTAACGCTCAGAAAAAAGTTGTTAAGGAAATTCGTGGCGATTTTAAAAAAGGTAGACAAATGAATCGACTGCTTCAAGGTGATGTTGGTAGCGGCAAAACTCTTGTAGCTTTGATGAGTATGATTATTGCTGTCGAGAATAAATTCCAAGCCGCAATGATGGCTCCAACGGAAATTCTTGCAAATCAGCATTTCAAGACAATTTCCAAAATGACTGAAGGACTGGATTTAAATGTGAAACTATTTACCGGAAATACTAAGGTTAAAGAAAAGAGAATTATCCTTGAAGACCTGAAATCGGGGAAAATTGATATTATCATTGGAACTCACATTCTTATCGAAGATTATGTCGAATTTAATAATCTCGGTTTTGTTGTAATTGATGAACAACATCGGTTTGGCGTGGCGCAGAGAGCAAAAATGTGGAATAAAAATAATCCGCCGCCACATGTGTTAGTAATGACTGCAACGCCAATTCCGCGAACGCTCGCAATGACTGTTTATGGCGACCTCGATTATTCTGTTATAGACGAATTACCTCCGGGAAGAAAACCTATTAAAACCATATATCTGCCTCAACACGAACGTTTGAAACTTATCTATTTTCTTAAAGAACAAATTGCAAAAGGACAACAAGTGTATTTTGTTTTCCCGTTAATTTATGAGTCGAAAAAGTTGGAATTGCGCGATTTAATGGATGGCTTTGAAAGATTGTCAAGAGAATTTCCTATTCCGGATTATCAGATTTCGATTGTGCACGGACAACAAAAGCAAGATCATCAAGAAATTGAAATGAACCGTTTTATTAAAGGTGAAACACAGATTTTAATTGCAACGACTGTAATAGAAGTTGGTGTTGATGTGCCAAATGCAACAGTAATGGTTATTGAAAATACCGAGCGTTTCGGATTATCGCAGTTGCATCAATTGCGTGGTAGAGTAGGGCGCGGCGCCGAACAATCTTACTGCATATTAACAACAGGCGATAAAGTTTCGCAGGAAGGAAAAAACAGGATTGCAACAATGGTTTCGAGTAACGACGGATTTGTTATTGCTGAAGCCGACATGCGCTTACGTGGTCCCGGCGACTTACACGGAACGCGCCAAAGTGGTGTTCTCGACTTAAAGCTCGCAGATATCGTTCAAGATGAAGCAATATTAAATGCAGCACGCGATGAAGCTTTCGAAATTTTAGAAGATGACCCGCAACTTACTAAGTCGAAAAACCTACCAACTCGCCAATATCTCGAACAACAAACCTACGCGAAGAATATTTGGAGCAACATCTCTT
>JAJDHA010000109.1 GCA_030265965.1 Odoribacter sp. OttesenSCG-928-L07 | reverse complement strand
GACGAATTTAATAAAGATGGAATTGCTATCGTTAATCAAGGAGGAAGTATGCAAGAGGTTTTTACAGGATCTCCCCGTATGGAACGAATCGGAGGAAAATATGGATTAATTAACGAAAATAAAGAGTTATTAAATAATGTATGGTATGGGTGTGTTGAAAAGGAGTTTAATCAATATAGCTATGGTTTTCAAACAGGCGATTTTAGAGTAAATATAGGTGGCAAAGAGATAGTCGCTCCGTATTTGGATGAAAATACGCATAAAAAGGAAATAGAAAGATTAGTTGGAGAAAATAGAAATATGATAAAATACAAATACAAAAAGGTAGAAGGCGGAAAATGGGGAATTATATATAGAAATGGAAAAGAGAAATGCCCTCCTATTTATAATCATATCGGATATTTTAGGGATGGCATTGCTCCAGTAAATCAAGGAGGAAATATTGGAGGTATTTTTCTAGATTACGGTTACGGTTTTGCTGTCGACTGTTTTGGAGGGAAATGGGGATTCATTGATAATCACGGAAAAGAAGTCTGCAATTGCAAATATGACAGTGTGGAGTTTTTACAAGAGTGTTGGGCTATAAATATAGGAGGGATGCAGTCTGCTCCATTTGACGAGTATGGGCAAAGAGAAATTAAAACAGAAGGCGGAAAATGGGGAATAATTAATTCTGAAGGCAAGGAAATATGTCCGCCAAAATATGATTATATTGGAGTATTTAGGGATGGGTTCGCACTTGTAAATATAGGAGGGTATAATAAACGTCCTTGGGGATTTCAAGGAGGACGATGGGGGATTATAGATTCTCATGGACGAGAGATAACTCCATGTGTCAATGTTGAAAGACCCCAATTGCCTGAAGTGAAAAATTCAAGATACAGAGACTGGGATGATGATTTAATGTTGATGGATGAAATTCTTTAATCAGCAAATATGATAATCAAATTTTGAAAAACAAAGATTTTTAACGCCTAAGACACTATAAAAATGGAAGAATCAAATAGAATTTTTAGGTTAAGACCTTCAAATGATTTAACAATTGATGAACTCAAAAATAATTATTTATGGTTTTCAAGACCGACAGAATACAAAGACCAAGAAGATGCAAATATTATTGCATTTGCTGAAGCTAATGAAAATATCAAAGATACATTTAATAGGATTTTCTCCAACTATATAGATTTAGGAGAGGCAGTCAGCTTATTAGGGATTTGCTGTTTTGCAGAGCATTTACCAAAGAAAAATGAATGGAAATGTTTCCCTAAAGGTCATAATGGAATTGTCATTGAATATGATAGAGACAAATTAGAAAAACATTTCTTTGATGTTTTTTATCTTGGAGATTGCTTCAAAAAAGTTGAATACGTATCTGATCCAATTGTGATAAAATCAAGTACTGATGCGGGGTATGATGTTTTGTGGGAAATTGATGAAAACGGTTGTTGTTATAAATCTTTAAAGGGAGACATAGAGAGAGATACCAGAGATATGGATGAATTTATATTAAAACTCCTTACAAGAATCAATATTAAATATCAAATACAACATGAACATAGAATAATTTTAAATCACAGGAATATTCCAGAAACGGTACAAGGTTTAAAAGGTTATCAAAAACAAATTCCAATAGATTCAATTTTAAACATATACGTTCATCCAACTACTCCTAAAAAATTTATAAACGATTTAAGGTCTGTAATTTCTGATAATATAACAATAAAAACAATTTCTGAAAACGGATAAATTGTAGATAATGGTAAGCACAGCATGCAACAAGCAGTTTGGCAAAATGCGGGTGTGGTTTCGCGGAAAGTGCGTGGAAATTAGCAAGTTGGTCTCCCGTATGAAAGTTCTGGAAACCCGCACTTCGCCAAGCTGCCGGGCGTTATGCACAAGCGAGTGATGGTACAACAAGACAATAAAATATGATAATAAAATTCAAAATATAAATCATAATGAAAAAAATAATAATCATTTTAGGTATTATTATCATAATTGCAAGTGCCTGCACGCAGGGCAATGTAAACAAACAAGCAACATTAACAATCGCTGATAATTTTGATTCAACTGTCGTTGTCTGTACTGATTCGATTGATGAACAAATTATTATAAATGGCAGTGATACTAAAGCTATTATCGAAGATTTCAACAATGATGGTTTTAGAGACACCTTAACATCATTTTATGATGGAGGTAGTGGCTTTGGAGGGAATTATATTGTATTGATAAGTGGAAAGACAAAAGAGCGCTTTGAGCTGGATGATTATGGGTGTTTTTGTGATATAAAGCAAATTGTTTTAATTCCACCAGAACTTAGGAAAACAAGCAATAAGCTTTTTTTAGAAACAATAAAAAAAGAATTATTGCCTAAAAAAATGAATTTGCCAGATGCTTCATTGCAATGGCTCATTACCGCCAACATGAATAGCAAAAGGTTGTCAG
>JAJDHA010000108.1 GCA_030265965.1 Odoribacter sp. OttesenSCG-928-L07 | reverse complement strand
GTTATTGGCTTTCAGCTGATTATCAAAAAAAAGGAATCGTGACTCAATGTGTGGAGTTTATGGTTGGTCATGCATTTAATAAATTGAATTTAAATAGGATACAAATTAAATGTGCTGTGGGAAATATAAAAAGCAGCAATATTCCAAAACGCTTGAACTTTAAATTTGAAGGCATCGAGAGAGAAGGAGAGTATTATGATGATGACCTATTCTTTGATATTGAAGTATATAGTATTTTAAAAAAAGAATGGAAATAATGCATATTATATGATTAAAATGATTACTTTTGCAAAATTTTTAGGTTGAAAATTTGTTAATTAATATGAAAAGATTATCTAAACTTGTTTTAATGCTGATAATAATAGTTATTGCAGCAACATCATGTACAACTTCTAAACAAATACTTTATTTTCAGGATATTGAAGAAATTGAGGCACTTAAAATTGATGCCGAATATATTACTAAGATTAAAAAAGATGATCTTTTGAGTATTGTTGTTTCTGGCCCTGAAAAAGCCGTAATTCTTCCCTTCAATCTAACTTTGACAGAAAGTACTTACTCAAGTTCAGTAGATCCATCAAAATCCGTGTTACCTTATTTGGTTGATTCTGAGGGTTGTATAGATTTTCCGATTTTGGGAAAAATAAAAGCCGAAGGAATGACAAGAATTGAGTTGACTAATTATCTTAAAGATGAAATAAGTCAATTTGTTAAAGATCCTGTAGTTTATATTGCTTTCTCGAATTATAAAATTACTGTTCTTGGTGAAGTAAGAAGTCCCGGAACATATACAATGCCTTCTGAACGTACGACATTATTGCAAGCATTAGGTATGGCGGGCGATCTGACAATTAGTGCAAAAAGGGAAGGTATTTTATTAATACGTGAAGTAGATGGGATACAAGAACATGTTACTATTGATTTACGCTCTGCAGATATTATGAATTCTCCATATTTTTATTTGCACCAAAATGATGTATTATATGTGCCGCCAAGTTCCAGTAGAATTGCTCAAGGAACAACTGCTTCTACAATATGGAGCATTGCGTTAACTTCAGTATCAACAATGGCTACAATTGTTGCACTGATTCTTTCAAATAGAAAAAATTAAATATAAAAATAATAAAGTTTTTATGAACGAAAATAATAATAGTGGTTATTCAAAAGTTGAGAATAATCAGGAGGCAACAATTAATCTTAGACAAATTGTAGATACTATTTGGAGTCTTAGGTATTGGATAGTTTTGTCAGTTGTTATTGCTTTGATTACTTCATATTTAATAATAAAAATGACAACCCCTATGTATGAAAGAAAAACCAGTATCTTGCTGGTTAACGATGATGGAAAGGGAAATTTGACTGGGGAAATGGCTTTGATTGCTGAAATTACAGGTAGCTCTGTGTCCCAAAAAATAGAAAATGAGATGTTTATTCTTAAATCTACTCCGTTAATGTTGAATGTTGTTGAAGATTTGGGTTTAAATGTTCAGTATGTTAAAGTAGGTATCTTGAGAGATTCTGAATTGTACAAAAATTCTCCAATACATTTCGAGTACGTTAAAAATAATAATAATGAAGCAATCCCTAATATTAAACTAACAATAAATATTATAGATTATTATACATATAGTATTGAAAGTTTTGAATTAAACGATGAATCTGTTTATTTTGAGAACAATCAATTTGCTTTTGATGATGCCATTGCTTGTGAAAATGGATATTTTACCATTGCTAAAACCGAATACTTTTCGGCTGAAGAGTACGGATCTTTAAAAATAAAAGTCATTGATACAAGTAAATGTGCAAGAGAATATACAAAAATTCTTACTGCTGAAAATACAGGTGCTTCCAGAGCAGGAAAAGGATCTGATATTATTACGTTAACATTAAAAGATTCTGATCCACGTCGAGCTGAAGATATCTTAAATACATTAATAAGTAAGTATAATGAAGATAGTAAAACGTTTAGAACACAATCTGTAAATAGTACTTTGCATTTTATCACCGAAAGATTAAATACCATAGAACAAGAATTAGGTTTGGTTGAGAGTGATATTACTCAATATCGAGCAGACCAATCTATTGTAAATGTTGAATCACAATCGCAATTAGTTCTTTCATCTGATGTTAAATATGAGCAAGAACTTATTGCTATGGAAACGCAAATTTCACTTTTGAAAATGATTAAGGATAATTTAAATTCTCAACAAAGAAAATATGATATTATCCCGGCTAATATTGGTATTTCGGATTTAGGGTTAAATAATACAATTGAACAATATAACTTAATGATTATTGATTATAATAGATTGTTAGCAAGTTCAAGTGAAAATAACCCTAAAGTTGTAAATGCAGGATTACAATTGAATCAAATGCGTGAAAGTATTGACCTTACAATTTCAAATCTTGAAAAATCATATAAAATCCAAGAAAAAGCTTTATTGGCTAAAGTAGATGAAAGTAAAAGAAAAATTTCTGATATTCC
>JAJDHA010000107.1 GCA_030265965.1 Odoribacter sp. OttesenSCG-928-L07 | reverse complement strand
ATTCGAAATTTCTATCGGAAATCCCGGCAGTTCATACACTTTTGAAATTGCAAGAAGAGTCGGTTTCCCTGAAAATATTTTAGATAATGCTGTAAAAAATTCGCCATCATCACAAATAAATTTCGAAAGACAGTTGCAAGAACTTATTTTAGAAAGAAGGAAAATTGAAGAAGAAAGAAATGAGTTAAAAGCAACTGATCAAATGCTTAGTGAGGTTTTAGACAAATACACTAATCTACTTAATGAGTTAGAAACCAAAAAGAAAGAAATAATAAAACAAGCAAAATCCGAAGCACAAGATATTTTAAAAGGAGCAAATAAAAAGATCGAAAATGCTATTCAGGAGATTCGCGCCAATCAAGCTGAAAAAGAAAAAACAAAAGAGATAAGAGAAAATCTAAAAAAATCATCTTCCAAAACTGAAGAAATCAAAAATGATGATAAAAATGATTCATCTATAATTTTAGAAGAGCATAAAAAACAATTTCCTCTGAAATTAAATAAAAATGATAAGAAAACTTCTAATCCTGTTTTGTTGAAAATTGGCAACCTTGTAAAATCGGTTGATCACCAGGAAATTGGCGAAATCGTTGACATTAAAGATAAAAAGGCAAAAGTTAATTTTGCCGGAAATATTAATATCTGGATGGATATCAACAAACTAAAAGCTTTCGACGGCGATAAGTCTGAAAGAATAAGAATGACGAAGAATAATGTTGGTACGATAATCCACGATTTAAATCAACGTGCATACAACTTTTCATTAAGCATTGATGTTAGAGGTAAACGTAGTGAAGAAGCACTCGAAATTGTTCAAAAATATGTTGACGAAGCAATAATGCTTCATATCACAAATTTTAGAATTCTGCACGGCAGAGGCAACGGCATACTACGCTCAAACATAAGAGATTATCTTCGCACAATCAAAGAAGTAATTTCAATTAGTGATGAAGATGTTGAACATGGCGGCGACGGAATTACTATTGTTGAAATTAAATAAACCTTAACAAAAAGGAACAAATGCGTTTTTTTGCAATATATAAGTAGTAAAATTAAAATTCAAATGATTATTAACAAAGAATTACAACTTGCCAACGATTTAATCCAATATACCGGCACATCAATCTTTTTAACAGGAAAGGCAGGTACCGGCAAGACTACTTTTTTGCACAATTTAAAACTAAAGTCTCCAAAAAGAATGGTGGTTTTAGCTCCGACAGGCGTTGCCGCCATCAATGCCGGCGGCGTAACAATTCATTCCTTCTTTCAACTGCCGTTTTGCCCGCATGTGCCTACTCTACTTTATCAAGATGACACCGGCACTTATAATACAACCAACGAATTTGGCGATCAAAAAAACAGGACTTACGCACATAAATATGGTCGCGACAAAATCAAGATTTTCAAAACTGTTGATCTTATTGTTATTGATGAAATAAGCATGGTGCGAGCGGATATCTTGGATGCTATTGACGAAATCCTGAGGAAATACAGGCGAAACGACAAACCTTTCGGCGGCGCACAAATGCTTTTTATCGGCGATGTTAAACAATTGGCGCCTGTAGCAAAGGAAGAAGAATGGAAATTGATTGAGAAGTATTATGATAGTCCGTACTTTTTTAGCAGTCACGCTTTCCGCAGATCGCAATATACATCAATAGAATTAGTAGAAATATTCAGACAAGAAGATAAAAAGTTTATTGATTTATTAAACAAGGTAAGAAGCAATAAACTTGACGATGAAAGCATTAACATTCTAAATGAAAGATATATTCCCGGGTTCAACAATCTGGATAACAAAGGTTATATCACGTTAACATCTCATAATTATCAAGCAAAAAATATCAACAATCAACATTTAGAAAAGATTGACAAACAGGAATTTGCATTTTATGCAGAAGTCAAAGGAGATTTTCCGGAATATTCATATCCAACTGATGAAGAATTAATTATCAAAGTTGGTTCACAAGTTATGTTCGTAAAAAACGATCCATCTAATGACAAAAGATATTTTAATGGAAAAATCGGTATTGTTGAAGATATTGATAATAATAAGATATACGTTAAATGCGATGACAACGACGAAAACATTACAGTACAACCACTTGAATGGACAAATGTTAAATACGTTTTGAATCACACTACAAATGAAATTGAAGAAGAGATTCAAGGTACTTTCAAACAATATCCGTTAAAACTTGCGTGGGCAATAACTATTCACAAAAGCCAAGGATTAACATTCGAAAAACTTATTGTTGACGCACAAATGTCTTTTGCTCACGGTCAAGTTTACGTTGCTTTGAGTCGGTGCAAAAGTTTAGAAGGATTAGTATTAATATCAAAAATAGACAAACATACTTTAAAAAACGATTATTCAGTTGATCTTTTTGAATACGAAATTGAACACAAACATGCTGATATTGAGAAACTACAAACATTGAAAAAGAAATATTTTTATGATTTATTGAATGAGCTATTCACCTTTGAGCAACTTTACA
>JAJDHA010000106.1 GCA_030265965.1 Odoribacter sp. OttesenSCG-928-L07 | reverse complement strand
GACATTACAGATCCGAATAATATTCAAAATTTGCTTGATATTTTTGTTTTAGACGCAACTGTTGTTGTTGACGACGGCAATAATTACGACACTTTAAAATTTATGATTGAGCCCGGAATCTTGCAAGGAAAACTTATATGGCCGCCGGTAAAATATCAAGGAAATAAAATCATAGGTGAAGTTGGACATTCCTACAATTTAACCGTTACAATTGATGAAAATGAGTATTTTGCAACAACTACAATCACTAAACCGCTGACTCCGGATTCTTTATGGTTTAAGATGGATATTGAAAGCGATACTACAGGAATTGTTCATGCCTTAATTACTGATGACCCAACTGAAAGCAACTATTATCGTTATTTTATTAAAAGGTTGGGAAAAGACGATTATTATGTTCCCGGATTTATGTCGATTTGGGATGATAGTTTTTTCAACGGATTACAATTCGAAGTAGTAGTTTACAGAGGTAGTCTTCCAAGTTATCTGAGAGATACAACTTATAATGATGTGTGGAGCAAATATCTTGTTGGAGACACTGTTGATATTAAAGTTGCCACTATGGATAGAAATTCCTATAATTTTTGGAGAACGTTAGATGGTTCTAATCAAGTAAAAACAAACATTAGCGGCGGCGCCTTAGGTGTTTGGTGCGGATACGGTGTACATTACACCGGGCAATTTATTTGCGAACCTTAATTAATAATGTGTTATGACAAAAGAACTTCTCAACAAAATAATAAATCAATTTAACATCGAAGGAGAAATTGAATCTATTACTCCGCTCGGAGAAGGATTTATCAATGATACTTTTAAAGTTGTTACAAAACATATTACATCGCCAAATTATATCCTTCAAAGGAAAAACAAAAACATCTTTACCAATATTCCGGCAATGATGGATAATATTTTCAGAGTTACAAATCATCTTAAAAGAAAAATTGAAATAGCCGGCGGCAATCCTCTACGCGAAACTTTAACCATTATACTTTCTAAGTCTGAAAAGTTATTTTATCTTGATGAGCAAGATGATTACTGGACAGTTTGTCTTTTTATTGAAAATACAATTACATACGATAAAGCTGACACTCCGGAACTTGCATATATGGGCGGCAAAGGACTCGGCAAGTTTCAAAAAATGCTTTCTGATTTTAAGGAACCATTAACTGATATTTTACCGGGATTTCACAATATTAGATACCGATTTAATCAGTGGGAAGAAGCATTAAAAGATGATTTAGTTGGAAGAAAAGATGCTGTTAGAGAAGAGATTGCATTCATTGATATGCACCACGACGAAATGTTGACTTTTTGGACCTTGATTGAAAATGGTGATATTCCATTACGAGTAACTCATAACGACACCAAAATCAGCAATTTCCTTTTTGATGAAAACAATAATATCCTATGTGCAATTGACTTAGATACTGTTTTAAGCAGCACTTGTTTAAATGATTTTGGTGATGCAATTCGCTCTTATGCAAACGCCGGATTGGAAGATGACACTAATCTTGACAATGTTTATCTCGACAAAGAAATATTTGATGCTTATAAAAAAGGTTATTTGTCTGAAGCAAAAGATTTTTTAAGTCAAATTGAAATAAACTACTTAGATTTTTCCGCAAAATACATTACATACGAGCAGGTTTTACGGTTTTTAATGGACTATATTAATGGAGATACTTATTACAAAATAAAATATTCCGATCACAATCTGGTACGCACCCGTGCACAAATAAAATTATTCAACACATTAATTTAAAATCTTCATCCCCCTCTTAGTTCTCCCTTTGCAAATTTATCTGTAAAGGAATTTTAGAATGTATTCATTCGTTTCCTCTATGTACCCGGCGGTTTGCTCAGGAATATAAATCCCGACACCTATACCGGTCATTTTAGCATCATAATAAATTTCAGGGAAATTTATAAGATCGTCACCTTCATGATTTTCAGAATATAAGCGTAAAGTATTGTATGCTATTACATTCGATTCGTTATCTATTGAACTACTGCTTTTGTCATCATCAAAATTGATAATCATTGATGCTATACATTTTCCTTTAGGTTCAATGCAAATAATTGTATCAGCAGCGTATGATATAATTAAAGGGCCTCTTGATTTTTCCGCGACAAATGAATCGTTAACAGAATCATTATTTGAATTACATGCCAAAAATGTTATAGCAAGTATTGATGTTAGAAATAAGAATATTTTTTTCATAATTAGTAAAAGTTTTGTTTAAAAATAATGTGATTAATTTATTTTATTTGGTATAAACACCACAAAGGTAGAACCTTGAGGTGATGAGGACTTCAGTTTTAAACTCCCTTGCATTATGTTTACAAACTCTCTTGCAATATATAATCCTAATCCTGAGCCATTAACAGTTGAGAATTTTGTTATTCTATAGAAATCTTCAAAAATATGCTCTTTATCTTCATCCGGAATACCGATTCCGTTATCTTCAATATATATTTCAAGACCTTTGTCTAATGAAATTAATGAAACTTTAATTATTGGG
>JAJDHA010000105.1 GCA_030265965.1 Odoribacter sp. OttesenSCG-928-L07 | reverse complement strand
TTGGGCAGCAGCTGACTATGGTGTTTACAATTGGGGAGTATTTGCTTATTATGAAAGTGAACCAACTGCAATTTATTCTTCAAATTGCTTAGACAAAGACATGCTTGTCGAAGTTGATGTTACAGTTACATTAAATGACGGTGAAGCTGCAACTGGTACTGTTGTTACTTTTACAAATACAAGTGAACCTGATTTAGAATTAGTTTACGAAGTTACTTTAACAGCAACAGGTAAATATACATGGGATGAATTCCGTAAAGGTACCTATGATATTAGTGTTGTTAAAGAAGGATTTGCTTCAGCAACAGAAACAGATTATCAAATTACTGAAGATGAGTCTTTCACTTGGTTGTTAGAAGAAAATCTTAATCAGCCAATTGATTTATATGTTACTCCTACAGCTTACGCAAGTTGGAAAGGTACTGTACCTGCTCCTACCGAACCTGTTGTTGTTACAATAGGTGAAGGTACAACCTCTGTATCAGATGCCCCTTTCTACACCCTTTATAATTATTCATATGCGCAACAAATTTTTGATGCAGATGAAATAGGTTCTTCCGGAACAATAAATTCAGTAGCTTTCCAATATAATACTACTTTAGCTACTTTATCAAGAAATGTAAAAATTTATTTAGGTAATACTACTCAAAATACATTCGCAACAACTTCTGATTGGGTAGTTGCTACTGATTTGGAATTAGTTTATGAGGGAACTATTGATATTGATAATTCTAATGAGTGGTTAGTTATTGAGTTTGATACCCCGTTTGCATATACTGGAGATAACTTAGTATTAGCTACAGCCGATGTAACAGGTACTTGGACATCTTCACGCTCAAGTCTCGGACATACTGCAAGCGAAAAAACTTTAGTTAGTTTTAGAGACGGTAGTGTTATTACTCCAGAAGCTCCGATGACATCGGGCGCAGTTTACAAAAGACCTTATAGAAATAATGTCCAATTCGGAATGGATGTTCCTGTAATTGACCGTGCTGCAGTACAATACAAAGTATTTCTGAATCAAACTTTCATCGCAAATACTAATACTCCATATTATCAATATGATGTTGCAACATTAACAGTTGGTGAAGATTATTTATCAGAAGTATTAGTAGAATATTCTACAGGACAATCTTCAAAAGCATATTATACCTTTACATACGCAGGTTGCGAAGCTTATAATCCTCCAACAGCATTAGCTTCAACTCAACCTATTGGTACTAAAGATGCTGTTTTAACATGGACAAATCCTAGTTTAACTGATGTTGACTTCCTTCGCGTATATCGTAACGGAAAAGTTTACAAGAATAAATTAAGTATGGATACTCCATTTACAACATGGACCGATCCTGAATTAGAAAACGGTACTTATAACTATGCATTAACATTGGTATATGATGATGGCGCAGAAACATGTCTAACAGCTGCAACAACAGCAGTTACAATTAAATCAACAGGTATAGCTAAAGGAAAAGTTACTTACGCTTTAGGCGGTAATGTTAACGGTGCAACAATCACTATATCTAATACAAGCAATACCTATACATTAACAACTAATGCTTCCGGTGACTATACAGGTACAGTAGAAGCAGGTGATTATGAAATTAAATGCGAATTTGCAGGTCATATTAGTCAAACAACAAATATTACTGTTGCTTATGTAGGTGAAACAACTACAAACTTCTCATTACTTGAAATACCGGTAGCATTACAAGAAGTATTAGCATGGGAAGAAGGAAACGCAGTTCAAGTTTCATGGACAGGTGGTCCTCCTCCTCCTCCGGGTGAATATGCTCGTATAGAATTAGTGGCAAATGATACATGGGGCGATGGAACGGGTTATATTGCATTGTTAGATGAAGATGCTGAATTTGCTCCAGATTTTACAGGTGCATTATTCTACACTGAGATTCCAATGAGTATCTTTAGTAAAGCTGAATATACAGTACCTGAAGATGCAACAAATTTACTTGCTACTACACCAAAAGTTGTTACAGGTAGCGCTTATGTTGATATCCCAGCTGGAACATACGACTACGCTCTTTTAAGCCCTGATCAAGCTTCTGGAAGAATTTGGACAGTTGGTAGTGGTGGTCCAGCCCAACCAATTGGCGATAATTTTGTATTCGAACCAAATAAAAAATACACTTTCACATTTGCTATGTATGGAACAGGTGATGGCGCTGCTTTAACAGTTGAAGACTTCAGTTTTAAAGGTGTAGCAATGAATATTGTTTATCCAAAACCTGTTGTTACAAACAATACTCCTGTTGAAAAAGTATCTTCACTTGACGCATCAAGCAAAACAGAAAAATTTGATAAATTAAGTCCTGAAGAACTCTCAGTACTTTACTCAGCTAACAATTATGTTCAAGTTGATAAAGGTACTCGCGCATTAACAGGTTATGATGTATATCGTACAGATTGCTATGATGGCGAATTAGAACTTTTGGCAAGTTTACCTGCAACCGCTGGTTCTTTTATTGATAACCAATGGTCAGGCTTAGATTTTGGTGTTTATAAATGGGGCGTTGTTTCA
>JAJDHA010000104.1 GCA_030265965.1 Odoribacter sp. OttesenSCG-928-L07 | reverse complement strand
CATTAAAATACTTCGCTGTAAACGAGTGCGATAGTGTTGTCAGTAATGATGTAACAATTACCGTTTACCAATTGCCTGAAATGCCATCAGCAAATTCTACGCAAGAATTTTGTGAAGGTGCTACGATTTCAAATATTAATGCTACTATTAGTCAAGATGATATTGATGCTGGTAATACTTTGACATGGTACGATGATGAGGAAAATGTAATAACAGATTTTACTGTCACGTTATCCAACAATGATGTTTATTTTGTTAGTCAAACTGATGCTACTACAAATTGCGAAAGTTTAAAAACAAGAATAGAAATTATTGTTCATCCTTACGCAACAGCTGAAATTATTTCTGTTGACGATTTAATCGTTTGTACAGGTTCTTCTCCAACTTTAGAGGCTACAGCAAGCGGCGTTACGTCTCCTGTCTTCAGGTGGTTTGATGCCGATGGCGATTTCTTAGCTTACGGCGATACCTATCCAACAGGTGAATTAACCACTACAACCACGGATTCAATATATTACTATGTCTCTGTAAAAGGTGATAATTACTGCGAAAATTCTGTAGAAGATAGAAAAGAAGTTATAGTTACCGTTTTGCAACAACCTGAGGTAACAATTACTTCCGATCCAATTGGCGGTCTATGCTATCCCGGAACTTTCAAGTTATATCCGGAGGTTACCGGATTATACGGTGATGAAATACAATCGTTCCAATGGTATATAAAACAATCAGATGATACATTTATAACTCCCGGCAGTGAAAACGGAATATTTTCTCCTCCATCTGGTGGAAAAACAGATATTAATGGTTGGAGTATTTCTTATTATCCATCTAATATAGATGCGATAGATAATGTAATTACATTGGAATTAAAAATTAATACAGGTGCTTGTGATACAATATCCAATACTATAGAGTTGGGATTGTGGCCTTTGCCTGTAGATAATGAATTTGAGTTTGTGTCTGAACCGATTATGCCTGTTTCTGCTTGTGAAGGAGCAATATATGAATTTAAAGTTTCTGCAACCGGTCAAGGCGGAATGAAAAATATTATTTTGGAACTTGATGATTATATTGGAACGGGAATAAGTGTGATTGGGGCAAAATATCAACATATTGCTACGTCAACGGATTGGATTGAAATGGATGTTGACGATAGTCAATTGGAACATTATTATTTTAGTATTCCTGATCCTGATTTCCAATTGGCAGGTCCAATAAATGATTTTATTAATATAAGAGTAACTGTTTATCCCGATTGTGAGTTTTTCTCAGGCGGTAATTTCAAATTTAACCTCGATGCTTCAGGTGCATGTGGTACATACACAATCGAGCAAAAATCACTATTTACAGAGGTATTCGAAATAGATTTTGATGATGAAGAAAATGAGTTGCCGGAATACGATTTCATTAGTTATTTAAATATTTCAAAAGGTGATAATCTTGAAAATGACAATAATGATGATCGTACATTTATTGTGGATAATAGTATGAGTAAAACTATTACTTGGACTGCAAAATATACCGTTACCGAAAATCAACCCAACTTAGATACAGATTCTATTTATTTTTTAATCCCGTTAGGAATGAATCTTGTAGATGGTTCATTTGCTTCTAGTCATCTCGGGTATGCTGGCATAGTGCCTGATACTACTTACAATGATGATAAGGGAATTGAATATGTGATCCCATTTCCTGTTGGTTTAGAAGCTAACCAAGAGGTAACCTTTTCAATTGACTTTAGCGTCGAAGGAACATCCTGTGATTATTATGATTTCTACATGGAAATTATTCGTGAAGCTGAATTAACTTGTGGAGCAACATCCTGTACTTTCTATAAAACAGTAGCGCCAAGTTATTTTGGGCTTGAAGTTCAGTGGTTTGAATACGAGCCGAAGCCAACAACAGGTTTTGGTATTATGAATGGAAATAACTGGTCGGGAGAGTATAAAGTAAAAGCAATTACTGAATCTTTTGGAGGAAACTCCGTTTCAACTGTTGAAATTTATATAGATGAAAATAACAATGGGGTAATTGATGATGATGAACAAATGGTTAGCACGTTTGAACGTAATATTCCAGCAGTGCCTGCCGGAACAGAATATACAGTTGAGATAAATCCTACAGAACCTATTGAAGCCGAAATAGGCAAACAATTAATTATACTTCATACAGGAGACGATTTATGTGAGGAATCAACAGTTATGGTTTCAACATTATTTGGTCCGGATGAATTATGTAAAGGCGATATTGGTCTATTTACTGCACCGGAAGGAATGAATTTATATTCATTTTCAGTCACTAGTATTTTAGGAAATCAACCGGCAGGTATTCCTCTTGAAGATGGAGAAGACGAATCTAATGCAAGATTTAGATTTGATGTTGCGGATGTTTATACAGTAACGTTAGATTATGTACTTGATAAAGAAAGGGTTATTTCTGTTCGTCGTAATGTTTCTGTTAAAGATAAACCGACAATTGCAACCATCAGCGCTCCTGCAGCAGTTTGTGCCGGTAACCCGCTGTCATTATCAGCTCCGACAGTAACAGCAAAT
>JAJDHA010000103.1 GCA_030265965.1 Odoribacter sp. OttesenSCG-928-L07 | reverse complement strand
TGGACTATCGAAAGTAATGGTAATGCTGCTGCAATAACTTGGAGAGGATTTTTTAGTGGAAATAATTTGAATGGAACTCCATTTGCTGAAGCAAATGCAGAAACATACGGCGCTATTGCAAATGAAAAACTTTACAGTCCGATAATTGATGCTTCAGGTGCTAGCGAACTATATTTGAGCTTTATCCAAGTATTTAAAGTATATCAAGACGACAAAGCAGACCTTTTAGTATATGATGGTTCTGATTGGGTCAGTGTTTATACAACTACAACAAATGCTGGTGCATGGGGTAATCCAAACGCACAAGAAATAGATGTTACAGCTTATGCAAACAAAGACTTCCAAATATGCTTCCATTTTTATTCTGATTGGGGATACTATTGGGCAATCGACGATGTAATGTTAAGCGAAACACCTGCAAAAGACCGCGCAGTTCAATCATACAAAATATGGTTAGATGGCGTTTTCGCAGCAGATGTTGTTACTCCATATTATCAACATGATGTTACAAACTTAGTTGAAGATCAAGAATATACTACAGAAGTAGCTGTTGTTTACACTTCAGGTATATCTGAAAAAGAATCATTTACATGGACATACAAACCATGCGAACTTTATGGCGGCGCTGTAACATTCGAAGCTGAGGTAACAGGCAACCAAGAAGTTACATTGAATTGGACATTACCAGGCGGAACAACACCTCCTCCTCCGGGAGATGATATGGTTCGCATAGAACTTGCTGCAAACAATGTTTGGGGCGATGGTTCAGGCTATGTTATGCTATTAGATGCTGATGCAAATATGTATCCTGAAATGCCAGCAGGTAACTTTGGTGGTACTATGCCAGCAGCATTTTTCAATGAATTTGAATATACAATACCAGAAGGAGCAACAAATACTTTTGCTACACCATCTGTTGTTACAGGAAGTGCATATATTGATATTCCTGCAGGAACTTATGATTATGTCATTGTTAACCCTGATGGTTCTAACACATGGGTAGCAGGTGCTGCAGGAAATGCAAACTCAAAAGCTGATAATTATGTGTTTGAGGCAAATAAGAAATATACCTTCACAATGATTTATGATGATATTCTTGATAATGACGGGCCGAACCTTACAATAGAAGATTTTAACTTTGGTAAAGCAATAATTAATATGCAACCTATTAAACCAATAATTGCAAGTACAGGCGAAAAATCTTATTCTTATGGTTCAGCAAGAAGAACCGCAGATCAAAATACTCCACAAGTATTGTACTCTACGGGAGACTTAAGTTTATTAACATCTACAGCAGAAAAAGCAGCAGTTGTAAGTAAAGAAACCCGTGCAGATGTCTTGTATGATAATAATGTTCCAGTTACTACTAGTGGCTTAATTACAGTATATTGGGCAGCCAGTGATGTTTTAGTTCAAATAGCTGATGATTTTGAAGGCGTAGCCGGATGGTCAATCGAACAAATAGTAACTAATGGATTCTGCAATACCTCTACCATTCCAACTACTTATGGAATTCATTTCTATGCAGATGATAATGGTAAACCGGGAGAAGAGCTTTATTCTAATATTAACTGTCAAGGAGTAGAAGGTGATGTGATCACAATAACTTTACCTGAAGCTTATGTAATTCCATCAGATGGTAAATATTGGATATCTATTTATGGAGTACGTTCAACAGCACAAGATTTCAATACGCGTTTTGATATCTTTACCAGTACTACAGCAATAGGCTCTAAATTATATTTAAAAGACCATGCTAACTTATTCCAAGGAGGCACAGAATGGCAACCAGTAGATCCGGGTTTAGTAGCGGGAGTAGTTTCTATGACATTCTCATTATTAGGCGTAGCCGGAGATCCTCCAGTACCACCAGCAGTAGAACCAATCTTAGGAGTTAACATTTACCGTGATGGTGAATTATTAGCCTTTGTTAAAGAAAGTATTACAGAATACGTAGATAAAGACGTAGCTTACGGCGAACATGAATACTGCATCAGAGTAGTATATGAAAGTTTAGCAATGTCTTGCGACGGTCAATGTGAACCAGTAATGATAGACTATCCATGTGATCCGACAGGAAATTTAGAAGGTGTTAATCCACAAAACACACAAAATGCATTAATTTCTTGGGGTGCAGAACCAATTGAAGAATGGTTGTATTATGATAATGGAGTAAATGAAGATGCAATTGGAGGTCCTGCAAGCTTTATTTGGGCCATCAAATTTGATCCTTCACAATTAACCCATTTAGAAGGTACATCATTGACAAGAATAATGACCTACAAATATGCAGCA
This sequence comes from Odoribacter sp. OttesenSCG-928-L07, assembly GCA_030265965.1. Taxonomy (GTDB): domain Bacteria; phylum Bacteroidota; class Bacteroidia; order Bacteroidales; family BM520; genus RGIG7150. The sequence continues at coordinate 266 of JAJDHA010000103.1, read as the reverse complement.
GGAACCGATGAGTTAAGAATTTATCAAGGCACCAATGCAGCAACCTTGTTACATAGCCAACCATTAGACGGTTTGGTAGTAGGTCTTTATGAAGAAGTAGAGTTAAGCAGTGCAGTAGCATTGGATGTAACTCAACAATTATGGATTGGTATTGCTACCACAAATGGAGCAAATTGGCCGGCAGCAACCAGTAGCTATATGGGTAATCCAAATAGTGCACAGATATCTCAAGATGGAGGAGCAAGCTGGGCAAATGTTAATGATTT
>JAJDHA010000102.1 GCA_030265965.1 Odoribacter sp. OttesenSCG-928-L07 | reverse complement strand
ATAATGCGTAGTATCACATTCCTCCTTTAAAGGGATACAAACTCTAAGATGTAAAATATTGTTTCATAATGCGTAGTATCAAATTCCCCCTTTCAAGGGGGCAAGGGGATGTAAAACCCGAAAACCAAACCTTATTGACAATCTTATCCAAACCAACAAAACAACCTTCGTAGATGAAAATGACAACAACAAATAATAAACCTTATTACCTTATTTTTAATGCAACATATTTTACCTATAATAAGGTAATAAGGTTTGGAAATATCGGAATGAAAACCATTACGCTACGAAGGTTGTTTTGTTGGAAGATAAGGTTAGAAATAAGGTTGTTATGTTTTACAATAAAGATAAACAAACGTCTCGCAAAGTTAACAAACCATCCCCGAGGGGATTCATATCAATAGGCGCGAAGCGCCGCCACAATTCAGCCCAACGCCGCAAGGCTTGGGGTCTTGGGTTCATGAAACAATGTTCGTTTCCGCAAATGAAATATGATATGAAACAACGATTGTTTCGCGCCGCGTGAGGGATTGCAGCGGTACCCCGCAGTTTGTGAGCGGTAGCGAACAAACGAGGAGTATAGCAAAAAGCCCGACCCGAGCAAAGCGAGGGGCACGCCCAAATTAATGGAGAATTGAGAATGGAAAATGGAGAATTGAAAATTAATATATAAAACAAATGAAAAAAAATCTATCAAAAACAGTTAAAGCCTCGATATTTTTCTTGGCTCTTTTATTCTCATTGTCTGCTGCAAGAGCAGCAACGGGAACCATGAATATTGGCGGAGGTAGTCACTCCGACCTTACTGTTGACGGCTCAGGAACCGGCTGGACTTGGAATGCAGCCACCGAAACGCTAACCGTCAATGCAGATTATACCGGCGATTACTATATAATATTCAAGTGCGCCGAAACCGACCATGTAAATATGCTGGTAACAGCAAATTTAACAATACGCTATATCAGCAGCTGGGGTTCTTTAAGCTTAGATGCAAGCGACTATACGCTGAATATTACAGGAGTAACTAATGTCTATGGAATAAGAGCAAGTAAACATCTTTCTATTACGGGAGGTACCTTTCATGTAACAGGAGCAAATGCAGCTATCCAAAGCGGCGATTCGGAAGGAGATATTAGTATTTCGGGTACTGTTAATATAACGGCAGTAGGCGCGATTAGAGCACCCGGAGGCTCTATGTCTGTTAGTATTACCGGCACAATAACCGCCGAGTATGTAAAGGGAACTATTAAAGCGAAAAACGACATTACAGTTAGTTCCGGTTCCTTGTTCCTTACTTCCACTTCTCTTGACGATGCCATGTCAATCGGCTCAAACGATGGTAATGTTTTCATTACAGGTAACGCCAACCTTACGGCAATCGGAGGCATATATAACAATGACGGTTCGCTCACCATCAATACTTCAGGAACAGTCAATATAGAATGTCTTACCTATATTGGTGTTTTTACCGGCGCAGATATCAATATCATCAGCGGAACGGTTAATGTACTTGTTGGAGATATGGCGGCTTTGTACGCTATGGCTGCAATTAATGTCAGCGGCGGCGCCACCACACTTACCGGTACGGGCACGTTGATACAAGGCGTGTTAAACCATACGGGCGGTACCATCAATGGACAGGGACCGCCTTCCATACCCACAGTTGTTACTGGTGCCATTACCGACATTACCGACTATTCGGCAACAGTAAGCGGAAGTGTTACTGATAACGGCGGCTCATCAATTATCGAAAAGAAAATAATGTGTCGTTTGGGAGTTGCTATTTTCGAAGAACCGGCTTATGGCGCCGATGATAATTTCTCGGCTAATATTACCGGTCTGCAAGGCAATACAGTTTACGAAGTTTGTGCCGCCGCACGAAACTACGAAGGCTGGGGATATGGCGAATGGAAAGAATTTACTACCGACGAGGAGCCGCTTCTTATAGACATTCCTGTTGTTGCCACCGGAACAATAACTGCATCGCTGACAACAGCAACGGTATCGGGAAATGTAATTGATAATCATGGGGCAACGGTTGTTGCTTATAAAATAGAATACCGCAAAACAGGCGAAAGCACAATTCAGGAAGTTATTGCTACGGGCAACGATGCCGAATTTTCGGCGACACTCACAGATTTAGCGCCCGAAAGTCAGTACAGTGTACGTGCTGCCGCACAAAACAGCGAAGGCTGGGGATACGGCGAATGGAAAATTTTCCTCACCAATGACAATCCTACCGTAATAGATGTAAGTGTATCGCCTGCTGAAGTTTCGGTTAAAAAAGGAGAAACACAAGCATTCACCGCTGCGGTTTCTGTTGCCAATGGTGCATCAACCGAAGTTGTTTGGTCGATTGCAGGCGGCGGTGCAGGAACGTCTGTCAGCGCTTCGGGACTGCTTATGGTTGCCATAACAGAAACGGCAACAACAATTACCATAACTGCAACATCTGTATTCGACCCCACGAAAAAAGGAACGGCTACCGTAACAGTAAAAGAAGTTGCCGGAATTGACGAAATTGAAACAACAGCGTTTGTTATTTACCCGAACCCAACCTCTGATAAATTGAGAATGGAGAATGGAGAATGGAGAATTTGTGGAGTGGAGATTTGTAATTTGAATGGGAGAATTGTGAAACGTATAGATAATCCAAGTAGAGACGCAATTCATTGCGTCTCTACTGAAATAGATGTGAGTGATTTACAGCGTGGAATTTATTTTATTAAAATAAAAAC
>JAJDHA010000101.1 GCA_030265965.1 Odoribacter sp. OttesenSCG-928-L07 | reverse complement strand
TAATCAAATAATTTATACTATTTTTGCAGTAAAATTGGGTGTTGCAAAAAATAGTGCGGAAAACAGAAGTACTAATTTTGCAAAACATTATCTTTTATTTTGTTTCAAAAAAAATCATTTTACAATCAATTTTTGTTACTGTTATATAAAACTCCCCCCCTTTACATAATGGATCGGAAGAACATTCACGATTTACATATGTAATGCAGTAACTATCATGAGATTCTTCAAAATAAATATACAAATCTTCTAATTCTTCATGATATTTTTTTTGTGCAATTTTATTTGCAACCGCAATTACTGATTCTCGATCATTACAATCAATATTTCTTATTTCTTTTTTTATAGAACACCCGACAAGAGTAAAACATAGAAATAAATTAAGAATAAAGAAGCGTTTCATGGATATAAATTATTAAATTCGCCAAAATAGAACAGATAATATGGATATGGATTAACACAATTATTATTGTATGGTGTTATCAAAGTAGGCATAATACTATTTAAAAAATAATCATACGAGCAAGGGTTAATAACTCCAACTGGAGCATAACTTTCTTTATATTGATTATTATTAAATATTGCATTTTCACCTGGAACATTTTTGTATATATTCTTCCAACCAATAACATAATTAATATCTTGTTCGCCAGAAATATCTTGTATACTATGATATTCATATAGTGTCAGCGCTCCATTCGGATGTGTATGAAAATTTGACCTAGCGTTATTAGGTCTTTCTGGTAGCTTTAGCGTATTTGGTTTTCCATATACTATTTCCCCAACATTTCCATCTTCTAGTATCCAACCACCTCCTTCTTTTCCTTTACTAAAACTACGTTGTGAAACCAAACTTATATCTTTAAATCCACTTCTTGTTAATTCTCCAAATGGTTTATTACCTTTATTATATTGTTTATACCCAACTTCTTGCTGAAGTTCATAACCTCCATATGATATTAAACCTCCTATTGCAGCAGATATAAAAATTTCACCTACACTTCCACCATATAATGCAGAACCTACACCTGCAGAAGTTGCACCTTCTAAAAATGCACCTCCGCCACCTCCAATTGATGAACCTACTAAACCACCAGCAAGACCACTCAATGCCCCTTTCCACATAGCTTCTCCAATATTTCCATACCCAAGACCTGCAAATGAAACTCCATTCATTGCACCACCGACAGTACTTCCTACTCCTGCACCTATTAAGCCTGCCCCAGCAAACTGAAGACTTTGCCCAATTGTAGAGGTTACGGCACCCCCTACTAAGCTCGATGCTGCTCCAAAAAATGCACCGAAAAATATATTCGACACCAAATCTACACCAGTATATCCTTTTGCATTACCAATCATATAACCATTAACTCCACCAACAACAGCGCCAATAATCAATGGAACGAACCATATCATTTCTCCATCTGGATCTATAAACCTCAACGGATTCCCCATACAATACATATACCGATTAAATCCCATCGCAGTCATACTCTGCACGTATGGATCCGGAGAAAGGAACATCCCCAACGCAGGATCATAAACCCTACCTTTCATGTGTATTAGTCCAAAGTTGTCGATATGCTCGTGGCCTGTGAAACCTTTGAAAATGTATTGTGGAGCAGTAATGTTTGAAGAAGACCAATTGCTTGCATTTCGCCTGTTACCCCAAACATCATAACTGAAATTTTCTAATGCAGTTACATTATTGTTTGCGTTTATAGATAATACTTTTACTATACTTCCCAAATGGTCTTTAAGCAGATATAACATTTTATCGTCGTTTGTTCCCGGAGCATCATATTTTACAATACCAGATCCAAGATAGAGTAATTTTGTTTCGCTATTTGTATTATTATTTACTCTCAACTCATATCTACCACCACCGGCATAATATGTTGTTGTAGAATTATTACCTGCAATTTCTGTTTTCTTTATCAACTCATCCGCGGTGCCGTAGGTGTAAGTTATAGCATTATTATTTCGTGTTAATGCGGAAACTCGTGCTCTGCCGTCGATTCGGTTGTGGTCGTAGGTGGTTTCTATGGGATAATTTTCAATTGTTGTTACGCCTGTGGTTTTTACTCCATGATGCGGAAAACTCTCATAACCATAGTTGCCTATATTTTCTTTTTGTGTTATTCTGTTGCCTGTGTAGGAAATTCTTTCTAGGTAAGTTACAGGTTCTGCTGCGTTTAAACTTGTAATTTCCCATCCTATAAGGCGATTTTGGTCATCATACTTAAACCACTCTTTTTTACTAATCAAAGCATCGGTACGATAATGCATGTTGCCATCGCCGAGATAATCATAGGACATGTTTTGGTAATATGTACTTCCTTTTTTACTGGTTATATTGGTTAATCTACCTTTGTCATCAAAAGCTTTTGTAACTGTAATGTTATTTCCTAATACATATTTCTTTAATTGCCCTTGCTCTGCATATTCTTTTGCTTCCCAAACAAGAGTTGCTCCAAGATACTTTTTAACAGGATAACCGTAAGAATCATATTCGTATCTTAATGTAGAATTTGCTTCTTCTCCCAACTCATGTGGGTAAATTTCCTTGGATAATCTTCCGTAAGAATCATATTCGTAAGCAAAGGTAAAAGATTTATCATCAGCGCCAAAAATGGTTTCTGTTACTTCTTCTAAACGCAAATAATCGTCATAGATGTATTCTTTTTTACCGGTTAAACTTGTTTCGCTTTTGAGCATGCCTTTTCTATACTGATCTGAGCTGTAAAGGTACGAAAT
>JAJDHA010000099.1 GCA_030265965.1 Odoribacter sp. OttesenSCG-928-L07 | reverse complement strand
AGATGAAAATGACAACAACAAATAATAAACCTTATTTCTTTCGTCACTTTGTCACACGTCACTCCGTCACTTTTCTCTACGGCTCGCAATGACGATGAACAAAACAAACGCAATGACGATGAACAAAACAAACGCAATGAAGCAAAAAAAACAATTAAAAAAACAATATAAAATGAAAAATTTATTTACAAAAATTATTGCAACTGCAACAGATATTGCGGCTGCAAAATCAATCCTCTTAGCGCTTTTTATAGTGTTAACAGGCGCAACTGCTTGGGCGCAACCCCAACAGATTGGCACTTCGACCACCTATTGGGACTTGAGCATTAGCGGTGGTGACACCACATTAATTATCTCCGGCACGGGAGACATGCCCGATTTTGTTAACGTAAACGATGCCCCTTGGTATTCTATTAACAAAACGATACACCATCTGCAGATAGGAGATAGTATTACACGTATCGGGAATTGGGCAATTTATGATTTTACAAAGCTAAGCTCGGCAAATATTGGCAAATCGCTTACAAGCATTGGAAATAGTGCTTTCCGATTTTGCAGTGCTTTGCCCTCGATAACACTCCCTTATTCGCTTACAAGCATTGGCAACAACGCTTTTGAAGATTGCACTGCATTAACTGAAATCACCAATCTCAGACCGACTCCAATAACTATTAATGCCAATGTGTTTAGCGGTGTAAGCATAACAGCTTGTTCGTTGAAAGTACCTTTGGCATCAGTAAGTTTATATCAGGGGGCGGCTGTATGGCAGAATTTTAATATAGCGGGCGGTTATGTGGTAGATGTTGTAGTAAATAATCCTGCGGGCGGAAGCGTAACAGGGGGCGGCATTTATCCTTCAACAGCCGTCTTAACGGCAACACCCGAAGACGGTTATACATTCCGCTACTGGTCGAGCAATGGCGTTGAAATATCTACCGCCAATCCGCTAAACCTTAGCCTTGCTAACGATACCACTGTGATGGCGCATTTTGCACAGCAGATAGAAACTTCCTCAACATGGTGGGAACTTATTATCAACGAAAGTGATACCACCCTAAAGATTACCGGCACGGGTGCTATGCCCGATTTTGCTTACTCGACCTATACCAGCATTCCTTGGTATTCTGTTCGGAAAAGCTTGCATTATTTGGAAATAGGCGATAATATAACGCAGATTGGAGGTTATGTTTTTATTGGTTGCAGCAGCCTAAGCTCGGTAACTATTCCCGATTTGGTAACAAGTATTGGAGATTATGCTTTTTCCGCTTGCAGCGGCTTAAGCTCGGTAATTATTCCCGATTTGGTAACAGGCATTGGAAGTAGAGCTTTTAATAATTGCACCGGCTTAACATCGGTAATTATCGGCAATTCGGTTACTAACATTAGAGATGCTTTTTTCGGTTGTTCCGGCTTAACATCGGTAATTATTCCCAACTCGGTAACAAGTATTGGAAGTTATGCTTTTTCCGGTTGTACCGGCTTAACATCGGTAACGATTGGCAATTCTGTAACAAGTATTGAAAATTATACTTTTAATAATTGCACCGGCTTAAACTCAGTAACGATTGGCAATTCGGTAACAAGCATCGGATATGATGCTTTTAAAAATTGCACCGGCTTAACAGCTATTGATATAGCAGCAGCTAATCCGAATTATTCATCGCTAGACGGTATTCTTTATAATAAAGATAAAACAACAATAATTATGTATCCGCGAGGAAAAACAGATATAAGTTTTGCTATTCCCAATTCGGTAACAAGCATTGGTATCTCTGCTTTTCGGTATTGTAGCAGTTTAAGTTCGGTTACTATTCCCAATTCGGTAACAGATATTAAAGGTGGTGCTTTTTATGAATGCACTGGCTTAACCGAAGTTACTATTCCCAATTCGGTAACAAGCATTGGATATGAGACTTTTTTCGGTTGTAGCAGCTTACTCTCGGTTACTATTCCCAACTCAGTAACAAGTATTGGAGGTAGTGCTTTTAAAGAATGTACAAGTTTAACGGAAATCATCAACCACAATCCGGAACCTTTAGCTATTGAAGCAAACGTGTTTACAGGAGTAAATAAACCTGCCTGCACATTAAAAGTGGCTACATCGGCGGTAAGTAAGTACGAGGCGGCGGCTGTATGGCAAGATTTTAATATCGTTGGCGGAGGTTATCTCGTAATTGCCTCGGCAAATAATGCCGCATATGGCAAAGTAAACGGAGAGGGACTTTATCCGACAAATACAGCGCTTACCGTTACGGCAACTACCAACCCGGGTTACGTCTTTATCAATTGGACAGTCAGCGGCATAGTTATCTCAACAGAAAGCTCGTACAGCTTTACTGTAACAGATGATATAACGCTAACGGCTAATTTCAAAGCAGGCTTGTCTAACCTTACAGTAAGCGAAGGAACTCTTACTCCGGCGTTTCATCAGGATAGTCTAAACTACAGTGTACAGGTGGATATCGACATAACATCCATCACACTCACTGCCCATACGGAAGCCACCGGCGCCATTGTTATTGGAGACGGAACCCACTCGCTCAACACCGGAGTTAATACCTTTACCATATTAGTCATCGACCAAGACGGAGTAAACACCCTTACCTATACCGTAAAAGTAAGCCGCATCACTATTGACGTAGATGAATGGAGAATTGAGAATGGAGAGTGGAGAATTTACCCGAACCCTGCCTCTGATAAATTGAGAATTGAGAATGGAGAATGGAGAATTAGTGGAGTGGAGATTTATAATTTGAATGGGAGAATGGTGAAACGTATAGATAATCCAAGTAGAGACGCAATTCATTGCGTCTCCACTGAAATAGATATAAGTGATTTACAGCGTGGAATTTATTTTGTTAAGATAAAAACCGAGAA
>JAJDHA010000010.1 GCA_030265965.1 Odoribacter sp. OttesenSCG-928-L07 | reverse complement strand
ACACGGCCGTGTGTCTCTACCTGCGTCTATCGATTATTCATCAAATGAGCGTTTGTCAAACCACGTATCAAACAATAATATTTACATTTACCCCAATCCGGGAAATGATAATATTACCGTTGTTACACAGATTGAAAATTGTTTGTTTGAAATGTATAGTGCAAACGGTTCAAAACATATTTCTGTTCAGCTTGAAAAAGGCTCGAATAACATTAACACATCTTCATTAAAACGAGGTGTTTATATTTATCGAGTAGAGACAGGGCATTGCCCTGTCTCTACTGGAAAATGGGTGAAGATGTAGATTAATGAAGAAATATAGGTATGAAGAAATTTAGAAATTACAGAATTAACATAAAAATTAATAATATGTTAATTCTGTAATTCTGTGATTTTGTTAAAATGCTTTTACAAGTTTTTCGCTCTAATAACCTTAATCATATCCTCAGTCATAGTTTCGAGATTCCATGTTGGGCTCCATCCCCATTCTTGACGAGCACAAGAATCATCCATATTATCGGGCCATGAATCTGCAATTGATTGTTTTATTGGTTCTACATCGTAGAACAGTTCGAAATTAGGGATATGTTTACGGATTGCGTTTTTCAGTATTTCCGGATCGAAGCTCATTGCAGTAACGTTGAATCCGTTATGGTGAATAAGTTTTGAGGGATCAGCTTCCATTACATCAATACAAGCTTTGATAGCATCAGGCATATACATCATATCGAGGAAAGTTCCGGCTTTGAGCGGACAAGTGTATTTGCCGTGTTTTACAGCTTCGTAATAGATTTCTACCGCGTAATCAGTTGTGCCACCGCCGGGCATTGTGACATTTGAGATAATTCCGGGAAATCTAACACCGCGCGAGTCAACGCCGTATTTTTTGTGGTAATAATCGCCAAGCAATTCGGCAGAAACTTTTGTAACACCGTACATTGTAGTAGGTCTTTGAATTGTATCTTGCGGAGTATTTTGATGTGGAGTAGAAGGACCAAATGAGCCGATGGAACTCGGGAAGAATACAGCGCAATTATGTTCGCGAGCAACTTCAAGAGTATTGTAATGGCCAATTAAACCGACTTCCCATGCTAATTGTGGTTTTGCTTCAGCAACAGCAGATAATAGGGCGGCAAGATTATAGATAGTGTCAACTTTGTATTTCTTTACTAACTCAACAAGTCGTGGTGTGTTAGAAATATCCAATACTTCCGACGGACCTTCCGCTAATTTACCTGTAATTTTATCTAAAGAAACATCAGTGCCAATAACATTATCAACGCCGTATCTTCTTCTAAGCTCGAGAGTTAATTCCGAACCAATTTGTCCGGCGCAACCTATTACCAATATATTTTTCATGATTAAATCGTTTGTTAAGAATTAAAAATTTGCAGTGCAAAAGTAGTAAAAATAATTAGAAACTTCAAGCTGTGAAATGTCAAGTTTAATATCTTGATTTTTAGAGATATCGTCTAACTTTTTTACAATATTTACTAAACTCGTCGCCGTATTGTTCTATTAAAAATTTCTCTTCTTTTAATACTTGTCGGTTAAATGTTAAAATACCAAGAAATATGTAAATCATAAGTATCCAGCTTGGAAAAATTAAAAATTGTCCAATGAGCATAATCGCAAAAGATACATATATAGGATTACGACTAATGGCGAAAGAACCTGTCGTGATTAATCCTTGTTCACTATTTTCAACTAATCCTACACGAAAGCTTTTTTTGAAAGAAATCATTGTCCAAAGAAAGAGTAGGAGAGCAATTAAACAAAAAGCTACACCAATCCACGAAATTATATTTTGTTGAAATAAAATTTGTCCTTTGATTGTCGGCAAATTGAACACATTAGCTGTGATAATGTAAAAATAAAATAGAGCAAAGGGTAGGATTAGAAAGTCCTTTTTGTCTTTCTTGCCAAATTCCAAAGCATTGATACCTTGTTTTTTTAGATTGAGAGTACGGGTTTGTACCAACAAAATAAATGAAACGATTGTAATTATTCCGAAATATTTTTGCATAATGCTTTTTTGTTAATGAGAATTAATGAAGTGTTTGTCAATTATTTTGTTGTTTCAGCGCCAATATCTTTGCCTAACTTTTCAAATTCAATATCGTTAGGTTCCCAAAGTTCGATTTTGTTTCCTTCAATATCAAGAATGTGAATAAATTTCCCATATTCATAAACATCAATTTCATCTAAAATAGTTACTCCTTCTTTCTTTAACACTTCAACAAGAGCCTCTAAATTTTCAACCCGATAATTTATCATAAACTCCTTTGTTGACGGTTCAAAATAATTGGTTTTATTGCTAAAAGGACTCCATTGTGTAAATCCCTTTTTTGTATTGTCGGCACCTTGATGCCATTCAAATACAGTTCCGTAATCATTTGTATTTAAGCCAAGATGTGTTTTATACCATTCTCTCATTTTGGCGGGATCTTCACATTTAAAAAAGATTCCGCCGATACCTGTTACTCTTTTCATTTCTGTTTGTTCGTTAGATTGTTTGGTTATGATTGAGTTAAAAGCAAAACCAAAACCGAATGATGCTACAAGAGCGATGATTATTAATGTTTTCTTTTTCATTAAGAACATTTTAAAAATATAATAAGAGCTATTCTTTAATAAATTTCTCGTAATGATTTCCGATTTTCAAAACATATATGCCAATTGGTAATGACGAGATGTTGATTGATTTACTTTCAGTTAATTTGTCAGTTAATATTTTTTCACCCTTAATATTGTAAATTTCAATATTGCTATTGTAGATTTCACCATCAATAAACAACTCATTTTTTGCCGGGTTAGGATAAATTTGAAAATTCGACTTTTCAACATTTGTAATACTATTTATGTTGCTTGATGGGAAGCAGATAGCTTCTGCGTGTTGACTTTCCATGTCATAAAACTGAACTCCATTTTTCCATACAATATCTTGACTTGTGGAAGCAAATTTTCTTGTTAATACATAAACATCATTGTCAATAACACAAATATCTCTACCTCTTGTGTCGTTTGTTCCATCAGTTAATTGATATAATAATTCGCCGTTCTTCCATACTTTTGCTGATTTTCCACTACCCACGAGAGTGTATCCTGTAACATAAATATTGTTATCAGAAACGCACATTGCAAAAAATCTTCCCGGTTCAGAATATAATTCTGTTCCATTTTTCCATACAATACCCATATTATTATCAGAATAACCAACAGCATATATATCGTTGCCTGAAACAGCAATTCCTTCAAGTGTGTATTTAATACCTGATTCCTCAATTGAATATAGTTCAGCTCCATTTTTCCATATTCTCCCAATTCCCGCGCTGGTGTATCCTGCCACATATATGTCGTTTCCAACAATCTGAATCGAATTTGCATAGATATATCGAGTTGTTGAACCACCAGAATTATAACCGCCGCGACCAAGAGTGTCTAACACTTTATCGTCTTTCCAAACAACTGCATCATATCCGATAGATCCACAAGTATAAACACTATTCTTGGAAATAGCTACGGAGTTGGCATAACCTTGTTCTTCAGTAGATAATCTATGCAAAAGTTGACCGTTTTTATAAACGACAGGAAAATACACGGTATTTTTACTATATGTGCCGCCGGTATAAATATCATCACCGGCAACATAAATACAATCAAAGCCTACGCTATATTCTTCGTTTTCGGCAGAATATAATTCGACATTGTTTTTCCATATTTTTCCAATTTTGCCGACATCACCGGCAACATAAATATCATCGTTTTGAGCGTTGGTTGTTATTACTGTAAATAAGGCAAGAGCTGTAATTAATACACTCTTCATGTCAAAATAATAACGATTGATTAAATTTTGCAATGTGATTTTCATGATATTTGAATTTATTATTATACAGTTAATCTGATTTATTAGATCACTTTCAGGGTAAAACTATTTTGCAAATGTAATCTCTCGCTACGCCCGAAACTACAAACGGCCTCTTCAATACCTAAAACAACGACAACTGAAAATTATCCCCTTCATCATCATTATCAGAATTTGGGATAATGTTACTTGTAAGATTTTCATTATTTTCGATCTTGTCGTTTCCCTTGTTGTCGACATTATCTAAAGTTTCCTCTCCATTTTCTGATGTTTCTTCATTTTCGATTTCTTCTTGTTTCTCTGAAACAGTTTCTTCATCGAAAATTGCTCTGTCGGGATAATATGGTTTGAGGATAAGAATCTCGTCGAAATCTTTTTCTGTTAGTCTCTTTCCTTTGGCGGTATATCCTTTTGGTTCAATGAATGTGTCGAGTTCGACCATTTCGTAATAATGAGGAACTTTTTTGTTTTCAGGATAAACGAGAGCTATCCTCGGATGATCTTCGTAAAAGAAATTCAACAATCTTGATTCCGAATGTCCATCGAGAAGCGAGCCGAATATCTCAACATTTTCTTGTTGGAATCGTTTCACATAAGTTTTTTCCTTTTCGCCGGAATAATATATTACCGAATAAATCCGTAATGGATGATGCTTCTTAATATATATAGGTATATCGTCGAAATGGTTTGTGACATCGAAATTGGTAACTCTAAATGTGCCGTCAGGGAAGACGCACATTATCTTATCATCGCCTTCGAAGCCGCCGATGTAAACGCCACGACCTTCGGTATTAAGTCTTTTTACCGACTCGTCGAACCAAACTTTTAAAGCCCCAAGAGTTGAAACTCCCTCGTCTTTAATTTGGATTTTCTTTATTCCGTGCTTCGTCAGAATATTACCTTTGGAGTTTTTGCCTTTGATAGCCAAATCTTTAAAATCATATTCAAAATTAAGATTTCTGAGTTTCGGTTTTGGCCTAAGACTAACTTTTATTGTTTCTGCTTCGCCGTTTGGTCTTACATTCAGATAAATAATCTTCGAATTTGGTTTGCCATTTGTGATGTCGTATTCTTTGTCGCGAGTTATACCAACAATCGGAAATCTCTTCACATAATAAGCGCCGTTCGGTCCGTCTTGATATACACAGTTGTAAATGGTCCGATTGTCGTTCTTTCTAAATACATTGATATAAATCACATCTTTTCCGACGAAGAATTTATCGCTGACTTTAGATATCTGATAAGTTCCGTCGCGACGAATATAAATTATATCATCAATGTTTGAACAATCGCAAACGTATTCCGCTTTCTTTAATCCAATGCCGGCAAAACCTTCTTCGCTATCGAAATAAAGTTTGCTCGAAGTGGCGGCAACTTTCACGACATCAATAGAATCGATGTTCTCAATCTCGGTTTTTCGTTCTTTTCCTGCTCCGTATTTTTCTTTTATCTTTTCAAAATATTTAATGGCGTAAGGAATGAGAGCCGCAAGATTTTTTCTAACCTCTTCCAAGTTGTCAAGCATAACTTTCATACGTTCTTCAACTCTGTTGAGGTCATATTTTGATATTTTCTTAATCTTTAGTTCGGTGAGCCAAACAATGTCATCTTGAGTTATTTCTCTGTAAAAGTCAGCTTTGTAAGGTTCTAATCCCTTGTCGATTGTTTCAATTACAGCTTCCCAAGTTTTACATTCTTCAATCTTGCGATATATTTTATTTTCGATAAAAATTCGTTCTAATGATAGATACAGCAGCTGCTCCATCAATTCGGCCTGTTTAATTTCAAGCTCTTTCTTTAAAAGTTCAACCGTATTATCGGTGCTGATTTTCAGAACTTCCGAAACACCCATGAATACAGGCTTGTTTTTGTAGATCACGCATGAGTTCGGAGAAATGGAAATCTGACAATCGGTAAAAGCATAAAGTGCGTCAATAGTTTTGTCGGGACTGACTCCGGCGGCAAGATGAACAATAATTTCTGCTTTTTCCGCAGTATTGTCATCAATTTTTTTAATTTTAATTTTGCCTTTGTCGTTTGCTGCAACAATTGAGTTGATGATAGTTTCCGTTGTTCTTCCGAAAGGAATTTCTGTTATTGCGATAGTTTTGTTATCAATTTTAGATAATTTCGCTCTGGAAATAATTCTTCCGCCACGAAGTCCGTCGTTATATTTTGAAAAATCTGCTTTTCCACCGTTAGGGAAATCAGGATAAAGTTCAAATTCTTCATCTTTCAAATATGCCAGCGAAGCATCAATAAGTTCGATGAAATTGTGCGGCATTATTTTGCAAGCCAAACCAACAGCAATACCTTCGATTCCTTGTGCCAGCAGCAAAGGAAATTTAACAGGAAGTTTAACAGGTTCATTATTTCTGCCGTCGTAAGAAGGAATCCATTCCGTAGTTTTATGGTTGAAAACAACTTCTTTGGCGAAAGGAGTCAGGCGTGCCTCAATATAACGCGGAGCAGCAGCACTATCGCCGGTAATGATATTTCCCCAGTTTCCTTGAGTATCAATCAGCAATTCTCTTTGCCCTAATTGCACAAGTGCGTCGCCGATGGATGCGTCGCCATGCGGATGATATTTCATCGTTTGCCCGATGATATTTGCAACCTTGTTGTATCTTCCGTCCTCCATCTCATCCATAGTATGGAGAATTCTTCTTTGAACAGGTTTTAGCCCATCAATAACTTCCGGAATTGCACGCTCCAAAATTACATAGGTAGCATAATCAAGAAACCAATTCTCATACATTTCAGAAACCTGTAAAGTAGAATGTTTGTGAATTTTTTCGTTCTTATGCTCGTCGTTCAAATGCAAATCTTCTGTCATATTATTCTTTCCGGAAATTTTTTTGCAAAATTAATATTTTACTCCCACAAACGCAATAGTATCATTTCAGTAATTATTAACAAAATGCAAACTATTAAAAATATTTTCCACAAATTGCTTGCGTTAATAATTGATGCTAAATCTTTTTCAAACATACTATCAGAAGCGCTTAATACTGTGCATGTTTTGAGTTCATATTGAGAAATAAGTTGCTTAATAATATTTTGATCGTAAAATTTAAAAAACAGATTCTTCGCGACTATTATTTATTGAGAATCCATCTACAGCAATATTGTTTTGTGTAACAATGTAATTACTTGCCGGCGCTTCATCATCATCTTTAAATCTTAATGAAATGTTGTTGTTGAAATTTTCAAAAACATAGGCGTTAAAGATTGAATCAGTTTTACAAAGCAACTTTAGATTATCATTTGATTTAATTGTCGAATTTAATCTGATATTCTTTTCGTTAGGATAATAACTTAATGAATTTTCGCCTGAAATTGAGAATGAGGTTTTGTACATTATAGGTACAAAAAGTGCATTTAGTTGGAGGTCGGTATAATCTTTATCAAAAGGCATTGCAAAAACGTAGAGTGCTGCGTTGCTGATTTTTTTATAAGAGAAGATATTTGAATTATTCGACGAAAGTTTGATTATTGGAATTACTTCATCGTTTCTTTCTATTGGAAAGTACAAATTTGTTATCGGCAGTTCCAAATTTTTATCGGATAATGACTCGATGTTATAAAAAACATTGTCGAAGAATCCTGACTCAAAGGCAATACTTGTGTTTCTATCGTTTGTGTTTATGAGCGGATTCATTTTTCCATACGAAAATTTGTTTAAAAAGGAATTATAACTTTCTAAGTCCAAAAAATCATTTTTAGGAATCAGCATAATATTTTTTTCCAGTTCCATGTTTTTATATAATTCCTCCGTAAGTCCATCCGGAATCTCAGATAATCCGTCAATTATCACAAGGTCGTATGATGATAGTTGGTCGTATTTAATATATTTTCTGTCGGAAATGTGGAAGTTAAAAATGCTGTCGCTCGAAAATAAAGCCATAATATATTTATTTGGTTCTCCATCATAAATATTCAATATCGCAATTTCATCTCTCAGTTTATATGTAAAGAAAAAAGTATTGTCAAAATCAACAGAATTATCTTCTATATGTACGTAACCGCTTTTTATTCCGGCAATTTCATCAGGGAATGCCATTGGAAGTGTAATTGAAGAGTTTGCTGCAACATCAATAATTGCAGATGAAACAAGTTTATTTTCAATAAAAAGACTTACCGGAACTTTTTCGAAACCGAGATCAGATTTATTTTCAATAATTACATCTATTTGGTGCAAATTTGAAATTATTGATGCAGGATTTGTGAAGATAATATCTTTGATATATAGATTGTTTGCAAATTTGCTTTCAACAGGAATGAAGAAAATGTTTTGATTATTAACTTTTAAATTTTCGAAATCGGTGCTTGTAATTTGAAAATCAGATATATAATAACAAATGTTTTCATCTTGATTGCTTTCAAAGTTGAAAGCTGCAACGACTGATGATAAGTTTTTTGTTGTAAATGAAATCTTAATATTATCAATAGCTACAAAAGCATCATCTTTATTTAGTAATGGTGGATTCAGCGGAGAAGTATTAGAATAAATCTTGTACAGATTGTTGGTTCCGTACATCATGACAATCTGTTTAGCCTTCTTTTTCGCATTATCAAGCAAAGAAATAGATTCTTGTTCTTCCATGCTCGCAGAATTGTCGATATAGATATTGATAATATTTGTTTTGCTCATATCACTTTGATATGTTTTTGGAATATAGGGTTTTGCAAAAACAAATACAAGGCATGTTATTGCGAGTAATCTTAGACATAAAATTATCAATCGTCTGAGATTTGATATTTTTCTTTTTTCAATATTTAATTTTCGAAGCAGCTCAACATTAGTAAAATATTCCGTTTTAAATTTTCTAAAACGGAAAAAGTGAATAATGATTGGAATAATCAAGGCTAAAAGCAGCCATAAATATTGAGGATTGTAGAATTTCATTTTTATTTTATTGCGTTAAAAATATTCTCCAACAGTTCATCTTTCCCGAATCCGTTGGAAGACGTTTTAATGATATCGAATTTATGTTCCGGTGCAAATTCAGCAATTTTTCTTTTAAATATTTCAACATGTTTGGCTTGTTTGCTTAGCGAAATCTTATCACATTTGGTGAGAACAATAGCAAAATCGATATTTATATCGAAAACATTTTCAATGAAGGTGAGATCGATATTCATTGGTTCATGTCGTGAGTCAACAAGTATATACAGCTTTTTCAAATTTTTATCATTGATGATAAAAGATGAAATCATCATTTCGAGTTTATCTCTTTCTACTTTGCTGATTTTTGCATATCCGTATCCGGGCAAATCGACAAAATACATTTCATTATTAACAATAAAATGATTAATCAATTTTGTTTTTCCCGGCGTTGATGAAGTTTTACACAGATTTTTTTTACCAACAAGCATGTTAATAAGAGATGATTTCCCGACATTAGATCTTCCAATAAAAGCCACCTCCGGCAAATTATTCGGGCATTGAGAAAGCTTCGTTGAGCTGGTTGAAAATTCTGCTGATGTTATTGTCATATTATTATTCTTTGTTGCGTGAGACTACATGGTTTCGAAATATTGGCATGGTAGACGGCGCGGCACACGTACGTATAGACGTACGGCCGTACGTCTCTACGTGCGTGTCACCCTCTCGCGTAATCCGTAACGTTCTAATTTTGCCGGAACAATATCGTCGATTGTAATTAATATTCCTGTTTCCTCTACATTGCCGAAATGGTCGTTGATGGCTGTGCCAAAAACCTTCATCGTTTTTGAAAGATTCATGTAAGAATTTACAAGCGGTGGAATTGTTTCGCCGTTATTTTTTATTACCTGAATTAGAGTTTGATAATCTTGTTCGTAATTATTCCATTCGAAATATTTGTTTAATTCTTCAACAGGATATTTGAATTTAATAGGAACAATTGCTTTACAAAGATTTTCATCTCCAGGGAAGTATCTATCTAAGAAATTCAAAAGGATATCGCGAGCAAAAACATTATAGTCAGGATACATTGTAATTTTTCCGAAAGTGTATTTTAGAAATTGATTTTCGAGAACAATAGCGCCGAGTCCTATCCATAAATTTTCCAAAACGAAGATACCTTTTTTTATTTCGCTGCTTGCTTGATATTCCGGAATAACGAATGATCTGCCAAGTTCTATCATATAAGGAGTGATTTCCTCATGAAATTCCGTAGTACATTCGAAAAGTTTTCCGGTTGGAGTCATCAGAATATTATTTTCGACTTTAATTTTATCTCCTGTAATATATCTGTATCCTCCCATAATTTCTTCAGTTTGAGGATTATATACTATGAGTTGTGAAAAAAGATTTTCACCGGTATCATATTCGTCAATATCGAGACTTTCACCTGTTCCGCCGCCAGCTTGTCTGAAAGTTATTTCGCGCAATCTGCCAACTTCCCGCATAAGAATCGGCGAATCATTGTTGGTGAATACATATATTTCATGATTGCCGTAAGGTGAAGTCTTAAGCAATCGTGCTTTCTTTAATTCATCTTTTATGACTTGTTTATCAATAGCATCAATTATTTGTTTCATATAGTTTTTCTTTCGTCGCACACCTACGGCGTGCGAGCGTTTATGTAGTATTTTTGTGTTACCGGTCGAAATTCCCTACGGGAATCTTCATCCATTTTATCGGTTTTATCCATTTTATCAACTTTATCGATTTTATCGACTTTATCGATTTTATCGACTTTATCCATTTATTCTTTCATTCTTCAACTTATACACATCTTCTTTAATCATCTGTGCCCATTCTTTTTCCGATTTTGATTTGTCGAAAGTTTGCCATGGGATTGGTTTTCCGATGATTAATTCTATTGTTTTACCTTTTTGTTTAAACATTTCTCTTGGCAGGAGAGACATTTCAATGTTAAATTTGATTTTTAAAAATTTTCTAAGATTAGCTACATTGTAGAAAAAATTTGAATTTCTGTCGTTAATAAAAACAGGAACAATATCTCTCTGAGTTGTAACAGCTTGTCTGACAAAAGTTTTTTTCCATTCAAGATCTACGATTTTCCCTTTTATCTTCCTAGAGCATAATCCGGCAGGAAACATCAATATTGTGTTATCCGATTCGAAAGCTTGTTGAATAACTTTTGAAGCATCGCGAGAATTGGAGCCGACTTTATTTACCGGTATAAAAAATTCGTCAAAATTTGGAATAAATGTAAGAAAGTCGTTAACAGGAAAGGTAATGTTTTGTCGTTTTTTATGTACAACGTGAATAAAAGCTAATCCATCGAGACCTCCGAGCGGATGATTTGATGCAAGGATTATTCTGTCGTTTTCAGGAATATTTTCCAGTCCAATGACATTGATTTTTGTCTGAGAAAGGTCAAAGAGAACGCTATCAACAAATTGAATTCCTTGTTCGTCGCCATGCTCTCTGAGAAAAGCATTTATCTGCTTCATACAAAGTAATTTGTTGAGCAGAGAAAAAACAAAATTCGGTATTTTTTTAGCAGTTTCAGGACTCTTTTCCTGAACTATATTCTTGATATTAATTTCTTCCATCTTTTATGACTTCGTCATTTAAACCAAGTTACAAAGATAATATATTAATGGAGAATTGAGAGTGGAGAATTGAGAATTATTTTGCTTGAAGTTTTGGTTGCTTATTTAGTCTCAAGTAATGACAATGTTTTTTCAATTTGTGTTGCGCAATTTTCAAATAGTTTGTCAATGTCAATATAGACCATAAAGAAATAGAATGCTCGTCGAAATTTAGGATTAAGTATATCTCCGAAAAAGAGCTGTTCATTATCCAAAATAATGTTGTATATCTCATTTATTTTGCGATTCATGTATGCATCGCTTTCGTGTTTAACGACTTCTAAAGAAGCATAAGAGTCAAGTATTGATTGACTTAATCTTTTGTCTTTGATTCTGTTAAGAGCTCCTGAGTTTGTAAGCATTTCCAAAGCGCTGGTTTTATAAACTAAAGTGAAAAATGAACCAATCACAGAGTAATCTTCTTTAAAATTAAGACTGTCAATGTGTTGTGTGTTAAGGTTTTCGGGTTTGTCAGACATTAGATATCTTGATAGCTCTGCCTGATAATTGTAAAATTTACCTTTTTCTTTTACAATATCAAGATTCTCTTTAAGTTCAGTGGTTATCGCTTCGAGATGTTTGTGTAACTCCTTTTCTTTTTGTCGTTCGTTAATCAGATTGCTACCTATAAAGGTTATTGCCACACCAATTACTACTACTGATAGTTCGCGTAGATATTTCACAATTTTTTTTGTCTTAAAAAAATTGCCAATTCTGACTTTTCTTCTTTTTTTATCTGATTCACGTTTCGACATAATTTTAATTTTAGCATTAAACGTGAATAGGGTTGTTTTATTTTATTGCAAGGAATAAGCTGCCTAATATGATAGTTTTTTAATAAACCTTTTGACATGTGAGATTTTAAACGTTTTCCTAAAATTTTCAATAAGACAGCATGTTTTTATCCATCTCTGTGTAATTTTAAAATTTCATTGTTGTTATTTCTAAAAATGCTATGATGTGCAGAATGAGATTGTTAATAAAATTCAGATATTTTTGAAACGATAACGTTAACGGACAGGAATACAGATGTTTAAAGCAAGGCGCTCACCTGTTGAAAACTTGTTAATTCATTGTTAATAAATTTTTTGAATAAAAAGTGGTAAAAAATGGGAAAAAGTGGAAAAAAAGTTATACTTTTACCAAAATTTTGAAGAGAAAATGTTTTGTAATACCGAATCATATATTTGTGCTGTTGATGAAAAGGGTAGAGTCCTTATTCCTGCTAAGTTTCGCAAGGATAATGAAGATTTGATCGAGAAAGGATTTTATCTAAAACAAAGTACAGATTTTCCTTGTTTGGAACTTTTTCCGAGCGAAACTTGGTTTGAATACATGAAAATTTTGAACGGAATGGGCGCTTTTAATAAAACTGTCATTGCTTACAAAACAAAATTTTTAGCCAATGTTAAACAAGTAACTTTAGATAAAACAAATAGAATTTTAATATCGAAAGATTTGTTGAATGTGTGTTCAATCGGTAAGGAAATCAAAATGGTTCCACTTACAGATAGATATCAAATCTGGGATTCAGAAATGTATCAACAACATTTGGCAAGTCTTGCCGAAGACGATTTCACCGAAATCACAGAAAAACTCGACGAAATGTTTAGAAATAACCTTAAACCTTAAACCATGTACCACAACCCCGTATTGCTAAAAGAAAGTGTAGAAAATCTCGTAAGAAATCCAAATGGAGTTTACGTTGATCTTACTTTTGGCGGCGGTGGACATTCTGCAGCAATATTGGAGCGTCTCGACAAAAAAGGAAAACTCATAGCTTTTGATATTGATGACGATGCGTTAAAAAATTCTATCAAGGATAAAAGGTTTGTTCTCGTTAATCAGAATTTTCGTTTTCTTTGGAATTATCTCAGATATTATGATGCTATTCCTGTTGATGGAATATTAGCTGATCTCGGTGTTTCCTCTCATCAAATAGATGATGATAATAGGGGCTTTTCAATCAGAAAAGATGGTGATCTCGACATGAGAATGAATTCCGGATTATCATTGAGCGCTAAGGATGTACTGAATAATTATTCAGCTGAAGACCTTATCAAGGTTTTTAGGGATTATGGTGAATTGGATAAACCGCATGTTTTTGCTCATGCAGTTGTTAGACAAAGAGAAATTAAACCTTTTGAAACAACTTCGGAATTAAAAGAGTTTGCAGAGAAATATGCTCCTAAAAAGAAAGAGTATAAATATTTATCTCAAGTATTTCAGGCAGTTAGAATAGAAGTCAATCAAGAAATTGTTGTATTAGAAGAAATGCTTCTTCAAATTGAGAAAGTATTAAAAGTTGGTGGAGTGGCAGCAATTATCAGTTATCATTCTCTTGAAGACAGGTTGGTGAAGAATCTTTTTAAAACCGGCAACTTAGAAGGTGAAGTAAAAAAAGATTTTTATGGAAATAAGCTTAATCCGTTTATGTTGGTAAATAGAAAACCCATTCTTCCTTCCGATAAAGAAATAGAATTGAACGGCAGAGCAAGAAGTGCAAAATTACGAATCGCAGAAAAAATCTAAATTATGGCAAATACAATTAGAAAGAAGGCTGCGGTTAAACATGAAGAACCGAAAAAGAAAAAAAATAACAACAAATCAGGAAATAACGTTGTGATTAATTCAATGCGCAAATTTATTTCCGGCGATTATCTCTTTTCGAAAAATATTTGGAGAAGTCCGCTTTGGTTTGTTTTGTATGTTGTTGTTTTAATCTTAATAATTGTAGGAATAAGATTTGTGCCGGTTAGAAAGTATGAAGAAACCAAAAATTTAAAAGAAGAATTAAAAAGAGTAACAGTTAATCATCATAAAAATAGGGCGATAATAGATAGAATGACTACGCCCGAAGCATTAATTAAGGATTTCAGTAATAATGATGTAAATTATGCTGATGTCATTGTTGAACCAACAGTAATAAAAGTAGTTAATAGCAATGGAAAAAATAAATAAAGGTATCATAATATTTACGATAGGATTTATTGTAGTTGCTATTGTCTCAATATTTACAATGATCTACATTGTTATTGCCAGAGGTAAAGAGATGAAAGAATTTGTTGCTGGCGAATCGTATTCAAAAGAAATATTAGTTGGTATGGGTGGCAATATTATGGATGATAACAATAAATGTCTGGCGTATTATTCCCCGACTTTCAAGGCTATATGGGATACAAAAACTGCAAACAGATATATATCCTCATTAAATTCTACTCTGGAGAAAATATCTGCAAAAGAAGCAAATGGCGAAAAAATTAATATTAATACTAAGCAGAGATATCAAAAAACATTATCATTCAATAGTGTTGATAGCTTGACTTATTATATGGATGTTAACTTTAAAAATAAGTACAATAAAGGACAATCATATAGATCGAAAATTAATACTGCTTATAATAAAAAATCAGGATATAATCTGATAAGTGATGGAAACACTTTTGAAGACATAGACTTGATGAAAACTTTTCCGTTTTTCAAATTACATGAATATAGCGGAGGATTTAAAGTTGAGGAGAATTTCCGTGTTGATTTCCTTAACAAAAGTATAACAGGAAGAACATTGGGACAAGAGAAGTATGATGATCCTGAGCGTAAGCAAGGTCTAATTCATGCTTATAGTGATACGTTAATGGGAGAAACTAAAATAATAGACGTCGAAAAAAGTGCTAGGCAATATAAACCTGTAAATATAGGTGAAGATTTTATGCCTGACGATGGAAGGGACGTTTTTTCTACTTTAAACTATGAAATATCTGAGTATGCTTATACTGCATTGATGCGTCAGATGAGAAAAAGTAGAGCAAACAGAGGTTGTGTTATCGTAATGGATGTCGCTACAGGTGATATCAAGGCAATGGTGAGTTTGGTTAAAAATAAAGATAACTATTTTCACTCAGAAAATGTTGCAATAAAACATGTTTATGAGCCGGGTTCTGTTTTTAAATTAGCATCATATATGGTTGCAATGAATGATGGCTTGTTGGATTGGAATAAAAAATACGAACTTGGAAAATCGGATAGGAAAAAGGTTGGTCCAAGAATGATTATTGACTCTCATAAGCCCAAAAATGCTTTTGAAACTCCTGCTGAGATTTTTTCGGAATCATCAAATATCGGAACTTGTAGTATTATTTGGGATTTATACGAAAACAATCAACAAAAATTTATTGACGGACTTAGAAAGTTGCATATTGGTGAGATGACAGGGATTGAAGTTGAAGGCGAAGGAAAAGCCTTCCTAAAAGATACTAAAACTCAGATTCGTAATAAAGAGTGGTGGAGAGTTAGTTTGGTGCAAATTGCATACGGCTACGAAGTTGAAATAACTCCTTTGCAAATGGCTGCATTCTACAATGCTATCGCTAATAATGGAGTGTATGTAAAGCCAAGACTTGTTACGGGAATATCTGCGAATAAATCTTATAAAGAAGAAAAATATCCTATTAAGTATGTTGATACAATCTGTTCGCCTGAGGTTGCTGCTAAGGCAAATGAAATATTGACAATGGCTGCTCATGAAGGAACAGGTAAATCAATATTTAAAAATTCATCATATAGTTTTGCCGGAAAAACGGGAACAGCCCAATATAATGTTGGAAAAGGAAAAAAACCGACTTATAATGCAAGTTTTGCAGGCTTCTTTCCTTCGGAAAAACCTATGTACACAATATATGTATTGATAAGCGAACCGCAAGAAGGTGGATATTATGCATCATCTGTTGCTGCACCTGTTGCTCGCGAAATAGCTGATAAAATTGCAGCTACGGATAAAAGATTCTTTAATGAAATAATTATTAATAATTCTACTTCTAAGGTTTGGAATAGAATAGCAGAAATGAATAACAATGAGTAATATTCTTGAAAATATTAAAATACGTAAGATGATAGGCACAATGCCTTCAAATATATCATCAGTATGCATCGACTCAAGAAAAGTTGTGGAAAATTCTGTGTTTATTGCTATTAATGGAAGTAATCTAAACGGTCATCATTATATAAATAAAGCTGTAGAATTAGGAGCAAAAATTATTGTTTGTGAAGAATTGCCTGAAAGTATATTCGAAAATATATGTTATGTTCTTGTTAACGATAGCGCAAATACTGCAGGAATTATCGCTTCAAATTTCTATGACAATCCTTCTTCAAAAATTAATTTAATTGGAATTACAGGTACAAACGGTAAAACTACAACCGCTACCTTATTATATAACCTTTTCACTTCATTAGGATACTACTGCGGACTAATTTCCACTGTTTGTATTAAAATAGGGGATAAAGAATTTGAAGCTACTCATACCACTCCTGATCCGATAAGTTTAAACGAAAGTTTATATAAAATGACGGAACAAGGTTGCGAATATTGTTTTATGGAAGTTAGCTCTCATGCTGCTCATCAAAAAAGAATTGCAGGATTAACTTTCAAAGGTGGTGTGTTCACAAACATTACTCACGATCATCTCGATTATCATGAAACATTTGTTAACTATATTGCGGCAAAGAAAATGTTTTTCAATATTTTATCTTCAGATGCTTTTGCACTTACAAATGTTGATGATAAGAACGGAATGACGATGGTTGAGAATACTAAAGCGAAAGTTTTTACTTACGGAATTAATAATATTGCTGATTTTCATGCGAAGGTTATTGAAATGCATATAGTTGGAAGTGACGTAATTATTAATGGAAAAGAAATATTATTGCCCGCACCTGCAAAATTTAATGTTTATAATTATTTAGCTGCATATTCTGTTGCTATTCTTTGTGGTATTAATGAAGATGAAATTAGAACAACAATAAGTAAGACTATCGGGGCAAAGGGAAGATTTCAGATGGTGCCTAATAAAGAAAATAAATCGATAATTGTTGATTACGCGCATACACCTGATGCATTGCAAAATATTTTATCTTCCATTTCGGAACTGCCGAATATTGAAAGAATTATTTGTGTTTTTGGCGCCGGTGGTGATAGAGATAAAACTAAACGTCCGATTATGGGCGATATTGTTTCAAAATATGCAGATATAGCAATTGTAACTTCAGATAATCCGCGAACTGAAAATCCGAAGGATATAATAAACGATATTTTGTCGGGAGTGAAATATGAAAATAATAAGAAAGT
The DNA here is from genome assembly GCA_030265965.1 of Odoribacter sp. OttesenSCG-928-L07. Classification (GTDB taxonomy): domain Bacteria; phylum Bacteroidota; class Bacteroidia; order Bacteroidales; family BM520; genus RGIG7150. The sequence continues at coordinate 22,130 of JAJDHA010000010.1, read as the reverse complement.
GATGACAATTACAGATAGAATGGAAGCAATCCAAGCTGCTGTAAGAATGATGAATAAAGGAGATATTCTTGTTGTTGCCGGTAAAGGGCATGAGAATTATCAAGAAGTTTACGGAGTAAAACATCATTTTGATGATGTGGAAATTATTAATGAAATTTTGAAATAACATGTTGTATTATTTAGCAAAATATTTAGACAGAGTTTTTGATTTTCCCGGAGCAGGAATGTTCGAATATATCTCATTTAGAGCCGGCGCAGCTGTTATAACTTCATTGATAATATCCATGATCTTCGGAAGACAAATTATCAATTTTCTTAGAAGAAAACAAGTTGGAGAAACAGTAAGAGATTTAAACCTCCCGGGACAAAAAGAGAAGGAAGGAACACCAACAATGGGCGGATTAATTATTATCCTTGCTATTGTTATTCCAACTTTGCTCTTCGCAAAACTCGATAATATCTATATAATTGTAATGTTAGTTACAACAGTTTGGCTGGGATTTATCGGTTTTCTTGATGACTATATCAAGGTTTTCAAGAAAAACAAAAACGGACTTGCAGGAAAATTTAAAGTTGTCGGTCAAGTTTTACTTGGAGTTTTTGTTGGAATTGTTGTTTATTGTCATCCTGATATTGTAGTTAGAGATCATATAAGAAGCAGTACTAATATGCAAACTGAAGTCGATTCTAACGGTGCAGAAAGCAGCTCAAAAACATATTCATTTTCTGAACCCAAGAAAGATCTTGAAACAACAATTCCCTTTGTGAAAAATCACGAGTTAAATTATAAAGATATTTTATGGTTTGTCGATAAAGACAGTAGATATAAATGGGCATGGTTAATATTTATTCCTATTGTAATACTTATTGTTGTTGCAGTATCAAATTGCGCAAATTTAACCGACGGCATTGATGGTTTGGCAACGGGAACATCAGCAATAATCGGAGCCACTCTTGGTATTTTTGCCTGGGTTTCCGGTAATGCTGTTTTTGCCGATTATTTAGATATAATGATGATTCCCAATGTTGGGGAGTTGACAATTTTTGTTGCCGCATTTGTAGGTGCGTGTATAGGCTTTCTATGGTATAATACTAATCCGGCTCAAGTGTTTATGGGCGATACGGGAAGTTTATGCATTGGAGGTATTATTGCGGTATTTGCAATTCTTATCAGAAAAGAACTTCTGTTGCCAATTCTTTGCGGAATATTTGTAATAGAAGGACTTTCAGTTATCATTCAAACATCTTGGTTTAAATTTACCAAAAAACGTTATGGCGTCGGAAGAAGAGTTTTCCGAATGTCACCACTTCATCATCATTTCCAACAAAAGAAAATGCCTGAACAAAAAATCGTGATGAGATTTTTTATTGTGGGAATTATTTTGGCAGTATTTACATTAGTAACATTGAAAATTAGATAATTTAATAGAATAATCATGAATTTTGAAAAATTAGCACAACAAGGCAGAACAAAAGTTTACAGTTCATTAGCATCATCTGTAACAGCTAATATCGTCGATATTAGAAATGAAAATATGAAAAGTACTTTTCAAAATTATTTCAATAGAGACCATAGATTGCAATTTGTAGCTTCTATTCAAAATGTTGATTTTATTGATGATACTAAAGCTGAAAATATCAATTCAACATGGTATGCTTTGGAAGATATGACAAAACCGATAATTTGGATTGCCGGCGGAAACGATGAAAATTGTGATTATTCTAAATTAACTGATTTAGTAAGGAATAAAGTTAAATGTATTATTTATACAGGAAAAAATATAGATAAGATATTAGATAATTTTCAAGGTTTGGTTGAAAAAATTATCATTAGCGACTCAATGGATGACGCCGCATTAAAAGCATTTCGTAATAGTATTAGAGGTGATGTTGTGCTTTTGTCGCCGGCTTGTCCTGATAATAATTACGAATCTTTTCACGAAAAAGGATTAGCATTTAAAAAAGCAATTAACAAAATATAACCATGGTTAAGTTGATAAAAGGTGACAAGGGAATTTACGCAGCATTGATAATATTACTTTTATTATCATTTATCGGCGTGCTCACTACTTATCCAACTACTGTTGGCGTAGGAAAAGTCATGATTGAACATGCAGCTTTCGTTGTTCTTGGCTTAATTGTAGTATTTACCTTCGAATATATAAATTATAAAGGCAAACTATTTAGAAACTTAATGTTTGTAGCATGTATTCTGTCGTTATTGTCAATAATATTATTATATACACCAATGGGAATTGGAGCAGCAAAAGCTGTAAGAACTTTAAGGCTTGGAGGCTTTAGTATTCAGCCTGTTGAATTTGCAAAAGTATTTGTTCTGATATATTTATGTTTTGTTTGTAATGAAAAAATAAATGAAATAAACTCATCATGGAAGTATTTTATTTTATATATACTTATTCCTGTTGGAGTTTTAGGGGCAATGTGTCTTGAACGCCAAGGATTGTCATCAACTGCGATAATGGTGGTTGCGGTATTTGTTTTATTATTAATTACTCCTATAAAAAAACAATATATTTGGACTGTAGTTGGAGTTGGAATTTTAGTTTTATTATTATACATAATATTTGACGGTGAAAGAAATATAACTTGGCTTAAAAGAATTTTGGGTGTGTTTAATAAGGAAAAAATTGTTGGCGACCCTGTTAATGCTATCGGACGCGGTGGATTCTTCGGTACTTTCTTCGGCGAAGGTAAAGTTAAAGAATTTTTAATTAATATTGACTCAGACTTTGTTTTTAGCGCTTTTGTAGAAGAAGGCGGAATAATATTAGGAACATTTATTATTCTGATATATGTTGTAATAATGTTGAGAATAGCAAAAATTGTTCTTTCAACAAATGATTTGTTCGGGAAATATTTAGTTTACAGCTTAGGAGTATTGATTATTCTTCAAGCAGCAGTTCATATATTAGTTTGTATCGGAATTGCACCGGAAACGGGACAACAATTGCCATTTGTCAGTAAAGGCGGAAGCTCAATGTTGAGTATGTGCCTGGCAATGGGTATTATTCAAGGAGTTGCTATAAGAAATGTAAATTTAAACAACAAATTGTCATGAGCGAACACAGATATATAATAAGTGGTGGTGGTACCGGCGGACATATTTTTCCGGCTATAGCTATTGCAAACGGTATCAAGGCGAAATATCCTAATGCTGAAATTTTATTTGTGGGCGCAAAAGGTAAAATGGAAATGGATAAAGTGCCGCAAGCAGGCTACGAAATAATCGGATTAAATATTACAGGAATGAGTAGAAAATCGGTCTTTCATAATATTCCTTTGATGTTTAAGTTTGTGAGCAGTACTCTTAAATCGAGAAAAATATTAAAGAAGTTTAAACCTAATGTTGTTATCGGTGTTGGTGGTTATGCCAGCGGCGCTGTTCTTCAAGCTGCAAAAGCTCTTAATATTGATATTGTAATTCAAGAGCAAAACTCTTTGCCCGGAAAAACTAATAAGATGATGGCAAACAGAGCAAAAGCTATCTGCGTTGCTTATGATGGTTTGGAAAAATATTTTCCAAAAGAAAAAATTGTGATGACAGGAAATCCTATCAGAAAGGAGATAATTAATATTGAAACTAAAAATCCTGCTGCATTTGAGTATTTCAAAATTAAAGATGATAAACCTGTTGTGTTAATTGTTGGTGGAAGTCAAGGAGCTAAAGCAATAAACGAAGCACTTGCACAAAATATTAATTCACTTTCTAAGTCTAATGCGAATTATATCTGGCAAACCGGCGTGCAATTCTACGAAAGAGCAAAATCAGTAATAGAAGAAAATAAGGCCGAGAATGTATTTTGTTACGATTTTATTAGAGAAATGAATTATGCTTATTCTGTAGCAGATGTTGTTGTTTCAAGAGCCGGAGCAATTGCAATTTCAGAACTTTGTGCTGTAGGATTGCCTTCAATTTTAGTGCCATTGCCTACTGCTGCAGAAAACCATCAAATGATAAACGCAATGTCTCTTGTGAAAAAAGATGCAGCAAAATTGGTGGAAAACTCAAAAGTGAATGAAGAACTCGTTCCTACAATCTTAGAGCTTTTGAACAACAAAAATGAATTAGAAAAATTAAAAACAAACATAAAATCATTGGCTATTACCGATTCGGTTGATAGAATTATTGATGTTATTGAAAAAATAAAATGATTAATTTAAAAGACATAAAATCGGTTTATCTGATTGGCATCGGCGGCATAGGAATGAGCGCACTTGCGCAGTATTTCTATAATCGCAATTGCTATGTTGCAGGATACGATAGAAGTCCTTCTATGATAACAGGTATGCTTTTTAAATTAGGAATTGACATCTATTTCGAAGAAGATATTAATCATATTAACAATGATGTTGATTTGATAATTTACACTCCGGCAATTCCAAATACTAATATTGAATTGGAATTTGCAAAAAAGAATTTCAAATACGTTTTAAAACGTTCTGAAGTCCTACAATTGATTACGGATGAAAAATTCTGTGTTGCTATCGGAGGAACTCATGGTAAAACGACCATTACTTCAATGGTTTCTCATATTTTTAATTATAACAATATCCCAATTACCGCATTTATTGGTGGAATCAGTAAAAATGTCGATAATAATTTTATTGACTCAAAAGATGCAAAGATCTCGATTGTTGAAGCTGATGAATACGACCGCTCTTTCTTGAAATTAAATCCGAATATTGCTCTTGTAAATGCTGTCGATGCCGACCATCTTGATGTTTACAAAAGTAGAGAACTAATGATTGATGCTTATCGTGAGTTTCTTGAAAAAGCCGATGAAAACAATAGAATCATTAATAAGAAATGTAATAAATATTTCAATATTCACACAACTTATGGAATCGACAATGGCGCAAAATTCCAAGTTGATTATTATGAATATGAAGATAATTTGGCAAAAGTTGTGATGAATGCCGGCGGACAAATTGTTGAGTTTGATAATTTGACTGTTTACGGTAAACATAATATTGAAAATTTCTGCGCTGCTTACACAATTGCGCATAAGATGAATGTTTCCGACAAACAAATTGAATCAGCAATGCAAAATTACAAAGGCGTTGTTAGAAGATTTGATGTAGTTTACAAAAATAATGAAATCGTCTATGTTGATGATTATGCGCATCATCCGGCAGAAATTGCAAGCTTGATAGATGCCTTGAATGAGGTTTTTCCAAACAAAAAGATTTGTGCAATATTTCAACCGCATCTTTATTCTCGTACACGCGATTATATGGATGATTTTGCAAAAGAGTTGTCCCGTTTCGAAGAACTTTATCTCTTAGATATTTATCCGGCTCGCGAACTTCCGATAGAAGGAATTACTTCTGAAGCACTTGCAGGAAGAATATCTAAAAATGTTAAAGTTATCAATAAATCTGAAGTTGATACAACAATTAGAAACAGCAATGCTGAGGTATTTGTTACAATCGGGGCAGGTGATATTGATAAGTTAGTCAAAGTAATTAATAATGAATTAATAAATAAATATGGCAAAGTTTAAAAACATACTAATAAAGATATTGACGGTGATTTTCGTAGTCTTTGTTATTGCTGCGATATTTATTTTTTCTAATAAGTATAATAATCGTAAAATAACAGATATACAGGTAAAAGTCATTTCTCCTGAAAACAGATTGATGTTACTTGATACATTTTTATTGGAGTTATTGAGCGACGAGATTGAAGAATTGCAAGGAGCAAATGTTAAGATGTTAGATTACAATCATATCATTAATAAACTACATAAAATTGAAGCAATTGATACTGTAAATATTTCCTGCGGTGTGTCGGGACTATTATTAATTGAAGTGCTTCAAAAGAATCCGATTGCAAGAGTTTATTTGTCGAAATCAGATATTAAATATCTTACAGACAAAGGTGGTTTAATTAAATCATCATATTACGGCGAAGAATTATTAGTAATTAATGGAATGGTAACAGGTGAAACTAATGAACTTGTGAACTTTATTGAAAATGACAAATTTCTTAAAGCAATAACCGCTTCAATACTTATTGATAAGAATAAGAATCATATTTTATCAACATTATATGTTGACCAGCCGATATATGTCGGTGAGATTAATAACTTGCAAGAGAAATCAGATAATTTACGATATTTCTTTGAAGCGATAGACGATTTAGAGAAATATAAAGAGTTGAATTTAAATTATAAAAATCAGATAGTGGCAATAAAAAAATAATTATTATGGCAAAGTCGGAAATAATTGTAGGTCTTGATATCGGCACAACTAAGATAGCCGTTGTTGTTGGTAGAGAAGATGAAGAGGGAAAAATAGAGATATTAGGTCATGGCACCGTTGAATCCGTTGGCGTGAAAAGGGGAGTGGTGGCAAATATTGATCAAACAGTTGAGTCAATAAAAAGAGCTGTCAAGAAAGCAGAGGATGACTCTGATGTGGATATAAGCGAGGTTCATGTCGGTATAGCTGGGCAATTCATCAAAAGCATTCAACATAGAGGTTCAATTATTAGAACAAATGTTGAAGATGAAATTAGTACGGAAGATATTCGTAAGATGACAGAGAGTATGAAAAATATTGCTGTTGATGCTGGTGATGAAATTATTGCTGTTTTTCCTCAAGAATATACTGTTGATGGTGAATCAGGAATATCAAATCCGGTTGGAATGGCAGGAAAATGTATTGAGTCGAACTTTCATATTATTACAGCCCAGACTACTTCGGTAAAAAATATAATGAAATGTGTACAAAGAGCAGGATTAGAATTAAAATCTTTGGCATTGGAACCGATAGCATCGGCAGAGGCTGTTCTTAGTGCAGAAGAGAAAGAAGCCGGTGTTGTACTTGTTGATATTGGCGGCGGCACAACAGATGTTGCTGTTTTTCACGATAATGTATTAAGACATACTGCAGTTATTCCTTTCGGCGGCGAAATTATTACAGAAGATATTAGAGAAGGTTGTACAATAATCAAAAAATATGCTGAGGATTTAAAGATAAAATTCGGCTCAGCATTAGCTACTGAACATAAAAACGATATAGTTTCTATCCCCGGATTACGTGGTAGAGAACCGAAAGAAATTAAGTTAAAGAATTTGGCTTCAATCATTCAAGCAAGAATGGAAGAAATTTTAGCTCAAGTTTATGTTCAGATAAAAAATTCCGGCTATGCAAAAAAATTAATTGCAGGAGTAGTAATAACAGGTGGAGGTTCATTGCTTAATCATGCTGTGCAACTTACTGAATTTATTACAGGAATGGATACAAGAATAGGTTATCCAAACGAACATTTATCAGTTCATTCTGATAAAGAAATCCACAGTCCGATTTACGCAACATCCGTAGGATTAGTAAAATTGGCTCTTGATGAACTTTCGGATAGTGATTCTTCGGATTCTCAGGATATTAAAGACAGTGGAAGAAATATTGGAAAAAATATATTTAATATATTTGGTAAGCTTTTAAAAGATAATATATAATAAAAAATAAAGAAAATGAATATCGATTTAGGTTTTGATTTGCCGAAACAATTATCATCAATAATTAAAGTTATCGGCGTTGGCGGCGGTGGAGGTAATGCCGTTAACTATATGTACAATCAAGGAATTGTTGGAGTTGATTTTATTGTTTGCAACACCGACAACCAAGCCCTTGAAATGAGTCCAGTGACTAATAAGATTCAAATTGGAAGAACCGGTCTCGGCGCCGGAGCCAATCCTGAAATCGCTCGTGAAGCAGCTATTGAAAGAACTGAAGATATTATCAATAGCATTGTTCCGAATACAAAAATGTTGTTTATCGTTGCCGGAATGGGCGGTGGAACCGGTACAGGCGCAGCTCCTGTTATCGCTGATATCGCACGTCAAAATAATATTTTAACTGTGGGTATCGTAACAATTCCATACGAATTTGAAGGTAGAAGAAGACAACAGCTTGCTGTGATGGGAGTTGATGAACTTAGAAAACATGTAGATTCTCTTATAATTATTGATAATAATAAATTAAGAGAATTATATGGAAATATGGGTTTCAGACAAGTTATGACTTGTGCCGACCAAGTGATGTCAACGGCTGCAAAAAGAATTGCAGAAATTGTTACACTCCCGGGTTATATTAATGTTGACTTTGAGGATGTTAAAACTGTACTTAAAGATAGTAAAACTGCAATTATGGGTTATGGTGAAGCTTCAGGAGATAACCGCGCAGAAAAAGTTATTAGAGAAGCAATTAAATCTCCTCTTCTAAACGATAGTGAAATTAAAGGAGCACAAAAAATATTGTTGCATATTACCTCCGGCACCCATGAACTTACTCATGATGAGATAGATGAAATTTGCTCTTTCGTTTATGATGAAGCAGGACATCAAGTTGATATATTTATGGGATATACTACTGATGATTCTTTGGGAGAGAATGTATCTGTTAGCATTATCGCTACCGGTATTGCAGCAAAAGAATTGCCTATTAAAAAACATGAACTAAACGGTAATGAAGATTTAGGTTTTAATTATAAAAATAGGGAAAGAAATTCTAATCCAAGTTTTAGTTCACGAAATGATAATGTTGCAACACAATCAAGTGATGTTGATGTAAAAGTACATCATTTAGTTACAACTGATGTTGTCGTTGAAGCAGAGCCGTCAAACAAAGTTGTTTTCGAATTAATGCCTTCCGTAAACAAAGATTTTTGCGCAGATACTAATGAGAAAATTAATAAAAATGTTGCTGCTGATATCGATCTTAAAAGAAATGAAATGTTAAACTCATTAAGAGATCTTAGTCAACTTACTCCGGAAGAAACCGATAAACTGCATAATGAACCGGCATATATCAGGAAAAATTTGGTTTTAGAAGAAGTACAGCCATCATCAGAGATTTTTGACAGCCTTACTTTAGACAGAAATAATAATGTGGTAAGTAGCGGCAACAGATTTTTAAACCCAATGGTTGATTAGATGAAACTTGAAACATCGTAAAGACGTGGTTTACCCCGTCTCGAAACATGGTAAAGACGGGGGTTTACCCCGTCTCTACAAATAAAATAGATAAAGTCGATAAAATGGATAAAATAGAAAGCAAATTTAAAATAGCATTCGCTTACGATTTCGACGGTACTTTAGCTCCGGGTAATATGCAAGAACATAAATTTATTCCGGAGCTCGGTATTGGAAACAATGAATTTTGGCAGGAAGCAAATATCAAAGCTGAGGAAAATGATATGGATGAAATTCTTGCTTATATGCAACTTATGCTTGAGAAAGCTGAAGAAAAAAACATATCCATTAAAAAAGATTCATTTACAAATTACGGCAAATCAATTAAGTTATTCAATGGAGTTGAAACATATTTTGACAGAATTAATGAATATGCATCAGAAAGAAATATTGAAATAGAACATCATATTATTTCGTCTGGATTAAGAGAATTTGTTTCCGGTACTGTTATAGCTAAGCATTTTAAAAATATTTTTGCTTCAGGATTCAAGTATAATAAGAAGAATATTGCAGAATGGCCCGCAGTTGCTATTAATTATACGAATAAAACTCAGTATCTGTATCGTATTAACAAAGGTGTGAATAATTCTTATGATAATACAATAATAAATAAATACATTCCTTACGAAGATAGAACGATTCCCTTTACAAACATGGTTTACATTGGCGATGGCGAAACCGATGTGCCTGCAATGAAAATGATTAAATATCAAAGAGGAACTGCGATTGCTGTATATAATCCTTCAAATAAAATATCTCCAATATCAGGTAAAACATTAAAAGAGCAATGTATGGATCTTATTCGCCAAAATCGTGTACATTATATTGCTCCTGCTGATTATACCGAGGGCAGTGAGTTAGATAAAATCATCAAGTTGGTGATTGATAAATTGAGTGCTGAGAATTTCCTTAAAGCGCAAATGCGACATATAAAACCTTAGCAACATTTTTGCGTGATCAAAACATTTTTAAAAGCCTTTTCTCTTCTTCTTCCCAGCAGAGTTCTTTACGTGCGCGAACAAAAATATTTTCCCTTTTAGTTTCTTCCATTGTTGTCCACTTTTCAATAGCTTCTTTAATTGATTTGGCTAATGCTTCCGGACTTTCGTCAGTTACTAATTCGCCGATAGAATATTCCGTTAATATATTATGTATTTCAGGAAAATCTGTCGCTAAAACAGGAACACCGGCATGAGCAAAATCGAAAATTCTGTTTGGAAGAGAATAATAATAATTGAGTCCGAGATTATCCAATAAGCTGATACCTAAATCGGCGGAAGCGGTAATTTCAGGTAATTTCTCAAGAGGAATACGACCAAGAAACTTTACTTTGTCGCCAAGATTTTTATCTTCAACATATTTCACCATTTCGGCTACAATATCGCCGTCGCCTGCTATATTGAAAACCATATTATCAAGATATTGCATTGCGTCAATCATTCTTTCAAGACCTCTACCTACGTTTATTGCGCCCTGATAAAGAAGTACGTATTTATCTCCATTCTCTTTTTCTCGTTTTATATAAGGTTTTGTAATAGGTACATTTCGAATGATTTGCATATTAATTCCGAACATTTCGTGGTAAATATCGGCAATAGGTTTACAAACAGTATAAGAGTATTTTAATTTTGGGAACAAGTGATTTTCGATAGATTCCCAAACTTTCCTAACTCTTTTCCTCCCAACTAATTCGGGCATCTCCGGAAACATTTCATGAGCATCGAAAACAAGTTTTTTTCTTCTGATTTTTGCTGCGTAATAATTTGCGAGCAAAGTATCAGTATCGTTAGAAAGAAAAATATCTGCTTTTACAAACAAAAGGAAAAAGAATAAGCGGATGTTGTAAGTGATGTAAAAAATTGCTTTACGTTTAAAAAGGAGATTAAACCTCTTAGTTGCATATTCGCGTTTCACCGGCGCGTATGTATATTGCATAATTCTGCCGATTAACAAAACATCAAAGCCGTTATTATGCAAACTTGTAGCAACCTTATGCACCCGCTGATCTGTAACAAGATCATTAATAACCGAGATTACAACTCTTTTCTTCTTTTGATCGCTCATTAAACTAAAAGGAATTAATTGAATAAACTTACAATTTCTTCTTTATATTTATTTGCAACGAAATGCCTTTTAACCTTTAATGCAGCTGAAAGTTCACCTGAATCTACCGTCCATTCAGTTGGTAGTAGAACGAAGTTGCTTATTTTTTCAGTAGAACTTAATCCTTTATTTAATTCAAGAAAATCTTTTCTATATTTTTCATTGACTTCTTTTGATGTAACCATTTCATTAACAGAATTGAATTTCAATCCTTGAGATTTACACCAAGTTTGAAGGTTCATAAAATCCGGAACGATTAGAGCTGCACAATATTTTTCATTTTCGCCAACGACCATTGCGTTATCAATGAGCTGAGATTCTTTGATGAAGTTTTCTACATAATCAGGATTAATATATTTTCCGAAAGAATTTTTAAAGAGAGATTTTTTTCTACCTGTGATTACTAATAGTTTGCCATCGTTCTCCAATCTTCCGAGATCGCCTGTATGGAACCAACCATCCTTATCGATAGCTTCGGCAGTAAGCTCGGGAGCTTTGTAATAGCCAACCATTAATGAAGGTCCCTTTGTAAGTATTTCGTTATCTTCGGCAATCTTAACTTGATTTTGCGCCATAATTCCGCCAATAGCATGGAATCCTCTTTCTTCATCTCTGAAAGTTGTAACGGAAATAACCGGCGACGTCTCGGTTAAACCGTAACCCGGGAAAATATTTACTTTAGCACAAGTAAAAATTCTCACAAGTTTTTCAGAAATTGCAGCACCACCCGAAACAATGATTTTCATATTTCCGCCAATAGCTTGTCTCCACTTACTGTAAATGAGCTTGTCGGCAATAGCGCGCTTAAATTCATAAACAAATCCGTTTGCTCCGTTAAGTTCATATCTTTCTGCTAATGCAACAGCCCAAAAGAATAATTTATGTTTAACTCCTGTAAGTTGTTTCCCTGTATTTAAAATTTTGTCGTAAGTTTTTTCTATCAAACGAGGAACAGAACACATTACATAAGGTTTGATTTCCTTAAAGTTATCAGCAATACGCGGAATATTTTCGGCATAGAAAAGACTCAATCCCATGTACTGATACATATATATAATCATTCGCTCATAAACGTGGCAAAGTGGAAGGTAACTTATTGCTCTTCTGTACGGTTTTAAAGGTGGAATGTGAACTACTCCAAGGAAATTACTTACAAGATTATTGTGCGAGAGCATGACACCTTTTGGGGTTCCGGTAGTTCCGGAAGTGTATATAATTGTAGCAATATCGTTGCTGCTGACATCAGCTTTTATTGCATCAAGGTTGAATTTATCTTTATTTTCTTTTCCTAAATTAATTATATCGTAAATACTATCGTAACCTTCTATTGGTTTTAATGTTATAACTTTTTTAATGTTAGGACATTGCGGAAGAATTGCTTCAATCCTTCGTAGCATATCATATCCGCTGATAAAGACATATTCTGCATCAGAATGATTTAATATATAAAGGTGTTCAGATTCACTGATTGTCGGATAAATAGGAACATTTACCACGCCGATTTGCATTGTACCCATATCGAAGAAATTCCATTCGGGCATGCTATTGCTTATTATTGCAACCTTTTCTCCTTTTTTCAATCCCAAAGCCAATAATCCGTAACTTACATTATTGGCATGATCAATATATTCTGTTGTAGAATATGTTACCCAAGCTTTTCCTTCTTTTCCGCCGAGGGCTTCTTTATTGTCGGAATACCTTTCGGCACAATGGTCTAATATGTCGAATATACGAGTAACTTTTGCCATACATCAATTTTAATTAAACATCTTTTCTATTTCGTCGGCATATTTTTTGAAAACGACATTACGTTTAACTTTGAGGGTTGCTGATAATTCTCCACTATCAACACTCCATGTGTCGGCGATTAATAATATTGGACCGATTTTTTCTGTTCCGCCCAAAATAAAGTTTACCTTTTCAACTTCCTTACGAATTCTTTCAATGATTATTTTGTTGTTAACCATTTCTTTATCCGTAGTATAATCGATGCCTTTTATTTTGCACCAAGATTTTAGATGTTCGAAATTCGGAATTATTAATGCTCCTGCCATTTTTTGATTTTCGCCTAAAACAACAGCTGTCTCAATGAATGAAGATTCTGTGAGTTTGTTTTCGATAGGCTGAGGTGCAATCCATTTGCCGCCGGATGTTTTAAAGTTTTCTTTCTTTCTTCCGGTAATTACAACGTGACCGTCTTCATCTATTTTACCGATATCGCCTGTGTGAAACCAACCTTCTTCATCGATAACAGTTTTATTAAGCTCAGGTTGACGGTAATAACCGATCATAATATTCGGACCTCTTGATAATATTTCGCCGTCTTCTGCAATACGAACCTCAACTCCAGGTAGTGGAGGACCAACAGTTCCTATTTTCAGACCTTTTGGAGGAGGTTGAGAAACTGCAATAACAGGAGAAGTTTCGGTTAATCCATATCCTTCGTAGATTGGAATTTGTGCTGCGTGGAATATTCTACCAAGTCGAGGGTTTAAAGCAGAACCACCGGAAACAACAATTCTAAAATTACCGCCGATTGCTTCTTTCCATTTGCTTAAAACCAATTTGTTGGCAATGCTCCATTTGAATTGATACCATGCTCCGTTTGCGCCGTTCAATTCATATTTTTCAGCTATTCTTACTGCCCAGAAAAACAACCCTTTCTTTATTCCTTTGAGTTTACGACCTTTAGCCATAATTCCATCGTATAGTTTTTCTAAAACACGAGGAACGCAACACATCATATATGGTTGTATTTCAACGCATGTGGCTTGAAATTTTGCTATACTTTCAGCGTAATAGATTGCAATTCCGAGATATAGATATAAATAATTCAAAACTCTTTCGTAAACATGCGATAATGGCAAGATACTCAATGCGCGAGTGCCATCGCCAAAATCAGGTGTTGGACTAACACCCATGACATTTACGATAATTCCTCTGTGAGAAAGTAGTACACCTTTTTGAACTCCTGTAGTTCCGGAAGTATAAATTAAAGTTGCAGGATCATCAGTAACTATTGAAGCTTTTATTTCTTCGAGCAACTCTTTATTTTGATTTTGTTTGCCAAGTTCAAGCAATTCAGTCCATTTTGGCATTCCGTCTTCATCATTAAAAATGTAAACACCTTTTAAATGTTCCATTTTGCCGATAATTGGCTCAAGTTTTTTGTACATTGTCATTCCCGAAAGGAACAGATATTTTATCTCCGCATGATTTAATATATGTTGATAATCTTCCATGCTGATAGTGGGGTAGATAGGTACATGTACCGCGCCTATTTGCATTACCGACATATCTATAAAATTCCATTCAGGTCTGTTGTTTGTAACAGTGGCAATATTATCATTTTTCTTAACACCAAGTTGTAAAAAAGCGTAAGATAAATTATCTACGATTTCGCGAAATTCCTGGATGCTATATTTTTTCCATTCATTATTTTCTTTACCTGCAAGAACATCGTCTTTAGGTTTAAAAGATTGCTCGTAATGAGGTAAAAGATCGAAGAGTCTGGTTATTTCCATGATTATTTTATTTAATGATTATTATTCTGATTTTCTGTGAACTACAAAAGAGTTCGCTTGTTGTTGGCAAGACATTACTAAATCTCTAATTTCAACATGCTGTGCTAATCCCGATGTTACAAAGAAAGTAACTTGCGCCACATCTTCAGCAGTAAGAGGAGTTACACCTTTATAAACATTGTCGGCTTTTTCCTTGTCGCCTTTAAAACGCACGAGAGAAAATTCTGTTTCTGCCATTCCCGGACAAATCTGAGTAACTTTAATTCCGTACTGGACAAGATCTTGTCGCATTCCGTCGGTAATTCCTTGTACCGCGTGTTTGCTTCCGCAATACACATTTCCTCCAGGATAAGCTTCCTTGCCGGCTGTAGAACCAATGTTTACAATATGACCTTTATTGTTTTTTATCATAACAGGGGCTACAGCTTTAGTAACATAAAGCAGTCCCTTAACATTAGTGTCAATCATTGTTTCCCAGTCATCGATATTTCCTTCTTGAATTGGTGAAGAACCGAGAGCTAAGCCTGCATTATTAATTAGAATATCGATATTTTTCCATTCTTCTGGCAAAGAATTTATTGCGTTAAAAACAGCATTTTTATCGCGCACATCGAAGTTTAGAGCGAGTATTTTCGTTTGATAATTATTTTCGAGATGACTTTTTAATAATTCCAATCTTTCTTTTCTTCTTCCGGTGATGATAACATTCAAACCGTTTTTAGCATAAATTTCGGCTATAGCTTCTCCGAAACCCGAAGTCGCGCCGGTAACTAATACAATTTTATTCATATTTCTGTTAAAACTATTAATGAAATAATCGACAAAAATAATGAAAAATATTTGAATAATAGAAATTTTGAAATTTGATGTTTTGATAGACAGGATGACAGGATTTGCAAAATTTACATATTTGTTTTTTTATTCCGTGTGAATTTATTGGTTGTTAGAGATTTTGTTGGTTTTTTTGTAAAAAAACATTCTGTTAATTCTGCAGATTCTATCATCCTGTCTATTCACCATTAGCTATATAATATATCCTTCTGAAAAAATCCTCATCAAAAGGTTCATAATAGGCAAATGAAAGCGGAATATCTGGATAGTTTTCTTTGAATTTTTTGTATTTATTTTCGTTGATAAGTCTTTCATTAAATTTGGCTTCAATAGCCTGAGGTACATCAAGATTTGGAATTACAAAATCGACTTCGTTTTCATTAGTCGTTCTCCAAAAATTAATTTCATTTATCCCGTATTTATCACACAAAACTCTAAAAAAACTGTTCTCCCATAACATACCTTTGTCTGAACGTAAGTGAAGTGGTTGAAAGTTGTTTGTTAAGCAGCAAAGTAAGCCTGTATCTAACAAATATGACTTTGGCATTTTTGTCAATTCTTTGCTAATATTTCTGTAATAAGGTCTGATTAGAGCAATGTGAAAACATTTTTGTAAGGTCTCTAAATAGTGGCTTACGGTTTCATGTTTGATTCGTAAGCTTTTGGATAATTCGTTGGTGTTTAGTAAATTGCCAGATTGACTTGCGAGAATGCGGAATAAATTATAAAAAGCTGTTTGATTTTGTACACCTGACTCCATCACATCTCTTCTAGTGAATGAATCTCGTATCTCTGCTAATCTTGCTATCTTTTCCTTTTTATTAGATTCGGTAATTACTGCGGGATAACCACCGTATATCATATATGTTTCCCATTCTTGTCGCAATATATCTAAATGCATAGATTTGGCATTAGGATTAGATTGTATACGAATTAGTTCCGTAATCAATTCATCCCTATTGTTTAGTCTGAGATACTCATCAAAAGAGCAAGTCAATAGATTAAATATTTTTTTTCTTCCGGCAAGTGAATCCTTAAATTTATCATCTATATAAAATGCACTACTGCCTGTTGCAACAATTTTAATTTTATCGACATATTCATCGTAAAGTAATTTGAGAAAATTAGATGGATCGTGCAAATATTGTATTTCATCAATCAATACAATAATGCGTTTCTCACTTGTGGGTAAATAGCTTAGTATATTTAATGGAGATTCATTCAAGTATGATAAAACGCTTTTGTTCTCCAAATTTAAAAAGACAGCAGGATATTTAAGACCTTTGGCATGAACTTCTAATTGCTTCAATAACGTGGATTTTCCCGTTTGTCTTGCACCCGTTACAATGGTAAATTCTTTGTTTTCTAAATGAGAAATTAGCTGTTTGAATAAATTTCTTTTCATTTCATTTTTTTGCAAAGATATATTATTTTCTAACATATCGGTAAAAATATCCGATATTTTTCACTATGCATCGGTAAAATTATCCGATATTCTTCACAATACACAGGTAAAATTATCCAAAATCTGTATGTTTATATAATCTTTAAGATATCACATTATAATAGATGGTTTTCATATTCAAAAAACACAATGTTTATTTATTATTTGTTTGTACTTTTGCAACCGAAGATAATTAAGATAATTTTATGTTTAAAAGATTTACAAATGCTTGTGTTAATTTAATTCAGAAATATTTACCTGATCCTTTTATTTTTTGTATTATTTTAACTGTGATTGTTTTTGTTTTAGCGATGCCGTTAACACATCAGGGACCAATCGGAATAATTAATCATTGGGGTAATGGAGTTTGGTCGTTACTTTCATTTGCAATGCAGATGGCACTTGTGCTGGTACTTGGTAATGCAATGGCAACATCGCCGCCTATGCAGAAACTTTTGAAAAAAATGGCTTCAATTCCAAAGAATGCTTTTCAAAGTATTGTTTTTGTAACACTTGTTGCATTGGTTGCATGTTGGATTAATTGGGGCTTCGGATTGATAGTCGGTGCAATTTTAGCAAAGGAGATTGCAAAACAAGGAAAGAAAGTTGATTATAGATTGTTGATTGCATCAGCATATTCAGGATTTATAATTTGGCATGGTGGATTTTCAGGTTCAATTCCGTTGGCAATAGCAAATGTTACCGAAACAGTTACAGCACAAACGGGAGGTGTACTTTTAGAAAGCATTCCATCAAGTCAAACTATTTTCTCTCCTTTTAATTTGATTATTTGTATTTTACTTTTGATATTCATGCCTTTGGTTAATGCTTGGATGCATCCTGATGAAAAAAATATTGTAGTGATTGATCCGAAACTTCTAATCGATGATGATAATAAAGAAATTATTCCGTCAACTCCTGCAGAGAAACTTGAAAATAACAGATGGCTTTCATGGATTGTTGTAGGTTTCGGAGTTGTATGGCTGGTTGGTTATTTTATAAGAAAAGGATTTGCGCTTGACCTAAATGTTGTTAATTTAATATTTCTAACATTAGGCGTTGCACTTCATAAAAGTCCGATACAATATGTAAAAGCAATTGGTGAAGCTGTGAAAGGTTCTGCAGGAATCTTATTACAATTTCCATTTTATGCAGGAATAATGGGGATAATGGTTGGTTCAAATCCTGAAACAGGCGTTAATTTAGCAGGAGTAATAAGTCATGGCTTTGTTACAATATCTAACGAATATACTTTCCCTCTGTTTTCATTTTTTAGCGCAGGAATAGTTAATTTTTTCATTCCATCCGGCGGCGGACAATGGGCAGTACAAGGACCAATAATGATGCCGGCAGGAGCAGAACTTGGAATTTCACCGGCATTAACTGCAATGAGTATTGCTTGGGGTGATGCGTGGACAAATATGATACAACCATTTTGGGCTTTGCCTGCACTTGGAATAGCAAAACTCGGAGCAAGAGATATTATGGGATTCTGTGTAGTAGATCTTTTAGTTTCGGGAATTATTATTTGTTTGGTATTTCTGTTAGTTGGACTGTTTTGATAATTTAATTTTTTTTTCCGTACTTTTGCAAACAATGAAATAAATTATGCAAGAAATAGTTTTAACCCTACCTTTAGTTGACCATAAATTGGCAATATTAAGAAATAAAGAAACCGGAACAAAGGAATTTCGCGAAATTGTTAAAGAGTTAGCATCCTTTTTATGTTATGAAGCTTTGCGCGATGCGAAAACATCTGAGATGGAAATTGATACACCAATTTGTAAGACTACTGTCAAAATGATTGACGAAAATAAATATGCTTTCGTTCCTATTCTTCGCGCCGGTATCAGTATGGTTGATGGTGTGTTGAATGTGATGCCTAACGCAAAAATCGGACATATAGGATTGTACCGAGATGAAGAAACTCTTAATCCTGTGGAATATTATTTTAGAATGCCGAAAGATATCGCCTTGCGTGAAGTTCTTCTATTAGACCCAATGCTTGCAACAGGTGGCTCTGCAGTTAATGCTATCACTCAATTAAAAAAACGCGGCGTGACAAAAATTAAATTCCTATGTATTATTGCTGCTCCGGAAGGTATTGAAAATGTCAAGAGAAATCATCCCGATGTGCAAATATTCTGCACAGCAGTTGATGAGAAATTGAATGAAAAAGGATATATTGTTCCGGGATTGGGTGATGCCGGAGATAGAATTTTTGGTACGCGATGATTTGTTAATTAGAAATTTATATCTTCGCAGAAACGTTTTCTATATAAAGAATGTTCCGAAACTATAAAATAGGCAAGACCTGTAAAGCCGTAAGAGCAGGATTGATTTTATTAAATATTGATGAGAAAATTTATAAAAAAATTATTGAGATCACTTGGTTACGCCGTAACTCGTGACGAAAATTATAACCTTAGATTGAAAAGAATTAACAAAAAGTTAAAATCAGAATCTGAGTTAAATTGGTGGAAATATCGTTATAAAACTGAAAATAATGAATTTAAAAACGATCATTATGAAAAACTTATGTTAGCAATGGCACAAGAAAAAACAGATAGTTTCTTAAAGGATAAAATTGTTGCAGATTTTGGTTGTGGTCCACGAGGAAGTTTGGTTTGGACTCAAGCTCCTTCATTGAAAATAGGAATAGATGTTTTAGTGGATCAATATTTTGATACATTTGGAAATACGCTCATTAATCATAATATGCTATATGTAAAATCAACAGAACATTTTATCCCTTTGCCATCTGAATTTGTGGATGTTGTATATACAATGAATGCTATGGATCATACAGAAAATTTCAGTATTATGTCTTCAGAGTTATTGAGAGTTTTAAAAAAAGGAGGAGAATTTATAGGGAGTTTTAATTTGAATGAACCACCAACTGCTTGTGAACCACAAACTTTAACAAAAGCAATGGTAAATGAACACATATTAAGTAAATTAGATGTAAAACATACTAAAATAGCCTCGCAAACAGCTAACTATGCGGACTTTTTTGACCCTAATGCTTTGCCTCCTGCAGAAAATGAAAAATCATTTTTTTGGGTGCGAGGTACAAAATTATAACTTTTAATGTGAACTTTTTAGAATAAGTTTTACCCTTCGTCAAACCTTTGTAATTTTTTCATTTCTAATTAAGTATAATACATCAAAACCATTAAAATTATATTGAAATGAAAAAAGTATTTTTAGTTTGTATCATGATTTCTTCTTGTGTCTTATGCGGGCAAAAGCGCAGCCCGATAGAGAAAAACGCGAATTCATGTTTGTAAATGTAATCACAAAATAAATACTATTAATTAAAAACTAAGCAAAATGAATCTAAAAGTTAAGTATGCTACAATGATTGTGAAAGATATGGAAGAATCCATTTCTTTTTACACGGATGTTATGGGATTTGAAGTTGATAGCCAGTATAATCCTGCACCAGAAACCATTATCACGCTTATGAAATCTAAAGACGGCGATGCAATGATTGAGCTGATTGAAAATAAGAAGTATGAAATCGGTTTTTATTCGGTTGGAATGGATGTTAAAGATATGGATGCTACTATTGCTGAACTGAAAACAAAAGGTGCAAAAATCACAATGGAGCCGATACCCACTTTAGTAGGTAGTTGCGGTTTTATGGAAGACCCAAACGGTGTTAGAATAGCTCTGGTTCAGCACGACCATGATTAATTTTTTCTCATTACAAAACCATTTTCTTGACTTATTGCTTCTGACAGATGAACAAGAAAATATAATTGACAAAATTTTCCATCCTCTGCAACTTTTTCATTTCTCGTTACGTCTAATACATCAAAACCATTAAAATTTTATTGAAATGAAAAAAGTATTTTTAGTTTGCATGATGATTTTCACCTGCCTATTGAGTTTTGGACAATCTCAAAACCCATTTGATTTTGCTCTTGCATTTGACACATTCTTCACAAGTCTAACTCCAATTGTCGCCATAATTGGTGCATTTGGTTTGCCTGTTTTTATTGTTTGGATCGTCTATATATATAAACGCAATAAAGCAGAAATTCAGTTGATGGAAAAAAGTATTGAAGCTGGAAAAGATGTTCCTGAGGATTATTTTAAAAAGAGAAGAAATACAGAACGTAACTTGTTTGGTCAAGCTATGTCATTTATCTCTGTCGGATTAGGTTTGGCAATTATCTTTTGGGTATTGAGCGATATTCGCTTTGCATCAATAGGATTGCTATTCATCCTAATTGGCATCGGACGATTGATTACTTATTATGTAGCTAAATCTGAAACACAGATTTCTAAATAAAAACTTTTCATAATTTACTTTGATGAAGCATAATGATGAATTATCTCTTATTGCTAAAGTGGTAGTCGAAAATGACAGTCGCGCATTCGAGAAATTGGTGAAAAAATACCAATCGCAAATCCGACGATACTTTCTAAATCAGACTCTTGGCAATGCTGCTCTCAGCGATGATCTGGCTCAGGAGACTTTCATCAAAGCGTATCTAAACCTGACAAGTTTCAAAAGCTTGTCGGGTTTTTCCACTTGGTTGTACAAAATAGCTTTCAACACTTTTTACGATCATATTAGAAAAGAAAAAAATCATAATAAAGAAATTGAATACGAAAATATCGCACCCCAGTCGGAAAAAATACATAATAATATAGATATTTATAATGCCATGAAGATTTTAAAAGAAGTTGAACGTTCCTGTATTTCATTGTTTTATATGGATGATTTGAGTATTGAATCTATTTCATCTATTATGGAATTATCGGAAGGAACGGTTAAATCGCATCTTTCAAGAGGAAAATCAAAAATGGCTGAATGGTTAAAAAATAACGGATATGAATAATGATGATCAATTAATTTATAACTTCCTGCAAGAAAACAAAATAGAAATCGAAGATAATGGATTTTCGAAAAAAGTAGTAAAGAGTATTGACAGACAAAAGAGTAGGAGGTTTGCAAAAGTTTGGAATTTGTGTTGTGTGGCAGTCGGAATATTAATTCTTGTCTTTTTAGTTTATTCTTTCAATAGCCAATTGTCTGATCTGTTCCAATTAGTTAAAAATTCCATTATACATTCCTTTTCAACATTAGAATTGCCTGAAAACAAATATCCAATTAATATTAACGTGTTGTTGCCGATATTCTATATTTATATTGGGGTTTGTTGGTTGTTTTCAACGGTTGTACTGGTTAAAAATATAAGAAAATAATAATTACTT
>JAJDHA010000001.1 GCA_030265965.1 Odoribacter sp. OttesenSCG-928-L07 | reverse complement strand
ACTCCTCCGCCAACCAAATCATTATCTTCATAAAACACAACACTTTGACCGGGAGTTATGGATTCAATCATGTCAAAAAATTCTATTGTTAATCCTCCTTTAGAATTATTTATGAACTTAGCAAGTGAGCTTTTGCTTCGATATCTCACGCGCGTTTGAAATTCATCGCCATTATTTATCTTTTCATACTTCATCAAATTGATTTCTGAAGCAATGACTTTATTGTCAGATAATTCTTCTTTTGCGCCTAAAATTACATTATTATTAGTTTTGTCTAATCTGACAACATACATTGGAGAACCGAGCGCAATTCCGAGTCCACGCCTTTGACCAACAGTATAATTGAATAATCCGGCATGTTTACCTAAAATTTTTCCTTGAGTATCTACGAAATTTCCTTCTTGACAATATTCGTTAATATTATTTACATTTTCATTTAGAAACTTTCTATAATCATTGTCAGGAATAAAACAAATCTCTTGACTTTCTTTTTTTTCGGATAAAACTTTAAAACCGTTTTGCTCCGCAATTTGTCGCACTTCTTGTTTTGTAATATGCCCCAACGGAAATATTGTTTTCGCCAATTGCTCCTGCGACAGTCGCCACAAAAAATACGTTTGGTCTTTGAGAACATCCACACCTTTTCTTAAAAAGTATCTATTGTTTTCATTAATAATCTGCGCATAATGACCGGTAGCAATATAATTACAATTCAGTTTATTTGCAAGTTCAAGCAGCAATCCCCATTTGATTGTATAATTACAAACAGCGCAAGGATTAGGAGTTCTGCCATTTAAATATTCATTAATAAAATCGGAGATAACAATATTCTTAAATTCCTTTCTTACATCGAGAGTATGATGCTCAAAACCAAGTTGTTCAGCAAGTTTTTTCGCATCATTAATAGCTTTCGAATTTCCGCAAACCGTTTCATTATTATCGTTAAAAACATCAAAAGCAGTAAAAGTTACTCCAATTAAGTCATAACCTTGTTCCATCAAGAGGATTGCTGCGACACTACTATCGATGCCGCCGCTCATTGCCATCAATATCTTTTCTTTCATTCCGATAATTAATTGCTGCAAAGGTAAATCAAATATTTTATATACAAAAGTTGTTAATTTTTGATTATATACTATCTTTGCAGACTATTTTATAAAAAAACATAATGACATCATCTGCTTTTTTGAACTACCTTCTTGATAATTACAACATTTTCTTAATTGTAATGGCATCACTTGCCGTAATCGTTTTTATTGCACTTAATTTTATTGAAGTCGGATACGGAATCACTCTCAGCAAAAAATGGGGAGCAGCAATCAACAATAAAGTTGGATGGTTATTCATGGAAGTTCCTGTGTTTATTTTGATGACCGTTTTGTGTTTTTCTTCAGCGCGAATATTAAATTTTAGCGTTGCAACATCATTAGTTCCATTGATATTATTTCTCTTTTTTCAGATTCATTATATTAGGCGTTCGTTAATTTTTCCGTTTTTATTAAAAGGGAAAAGCAAGATTCCTGTAATCGTTGTTGTAATGGGAATACTTTTCAATGCGTGTAATGCTTTTATGCAAGGAGGATGGATATTTTATATGTCGCCGGTTGAAATGTATTCACCGAGTTGGTTGCTTACACCACAGTTTATTATCGGTACAATTATTTATTTCGGAGGAATGGCAATAAATATCCAATCCGATAAGATTATTCAAGATCTTCGTAAACCCGGAGATACGAAACATTATCTGCCGACAAAAGGTTTATTCAAACATGTTACAGGCGCTCATTATTTCGGGGAAGTAATTGAATGGATTGGTTTTGCCATTTTAACATGGTCGATATCAGGAGCAGTATTCGCTTTGTGGACATTTGCCAACCTTGTTCCTCGTGCAAATGCTGTTTATCACAAGTACCAAAAGATGTTTGGCGAAAACACGATAAAAGAGAAAAAGTTGAAAAGGATCTTTCCGTTTATTTATTAGTGTTGCTTCGACATAGCTCAACACAAGTACTTCGACTGTAAACTTTACATACTTTTGGAGGATAATATCTCATCCAATCGCAAGAATTGGTCGTAAGTATATTCTTTTTTGCCGGTGTTGCTGGTTTCGCTGATGAGCATGCCTTTGGTTGGTAAATTTTCGCTGTAAAGATACGAAATTAAATTTGATTCTATACCAGTATTATCAATAAAATTTCCCGCAATAGGTGAATATAATTTATTGTTGATTTAGTTTAACTTATTGCCCTAATTAGTGGGAAATTATATTTTATTAATAACATTTTAATGTTTCCTTTTTCTTTCTTTATTTTTTCTAAAAATACGTTTTTCACGTTTTGTCATAGATTTTTCTTCTTCAACAATTAATTTAACCTTATTTGATCTTATTGTTCCAACGAATTGTTTTTCATTTTCCCAAACATCAATTCCGCATTCTTTCTCACGTTCGTGAAGGGAGTTAGCAGGATAGCCGGTAACATTATAAACAAAGTAAAGGTAATATTCCCCTTTTGATAATTTTCCTTGAAAACTCGGACGAAGTCCGTATAACATTGGGTATAATATAATATTTTGTTTGTGCTTAGTAATTAAATGTTTTGAATGATCGTATCTGAAAAGTTCACAATATTCTTCCGTTATATTTGGATCAAAAAACTTTCTAACGACTTCCAGATTTCCCTCTTTTACAATATACCGTGAATTCAAACTTACAAAAACACCTTTAGGACTAACGTATGAAATAAAAATATCTAATACCGAGCTAGGTTTAATAAAGTTTCCTTTTTCATCTTCAATAATAAAAGAAAGGCGATTGTTTTCTAATATATAATCGTAAGAAGGATCATCAAAGCCAAAATCCATAGGTATTACATATTGTCCAAAATTATATAATACAATGCTATCTACATCATTAGCAAACTCTAATGACATATTGACTACTATAGCTTCTTGTTTTTTACTATTAAATTTTAATATACTATCATTAATAGTTAATTTTAAACCGAAATCGCTTTGTGCATAGGCGAAATTAGTGAAAAATAATATTACAATTATTAAAATATTTTTTTTCATTTGAGTATTTCAGTTTATATTTCTTATTCTATCCATAACAATCTCCTTCCTTTGATAGGGAATCTACTAACATAATCCTCAAGTTTATTTAAACTCAATACGTGTCTATATTTTACGTAACTATATGTATGTGCCTTAATTTCCAATGCGGTTGCAGCATCATAAGTTCCATAATATTGGGTGTAATTATAAGCCACACCGACTAAATTATCTTTTGCATGATAAAATTCATGAGTTAATGTTATTGCGCCCAATATATTTCCTCTAAAAAGCCTTCTAATAGTATTTTTTGAAAGATATATACTACTATTATAACTGCCGTGATATAACGTCTCTTCACCAAGAGTAAAACCATTACTCAGTCTACCATCAGGATCGGTGCTATTAACATCTAAAATATCACCATTGCGATTTTTAAAATTGGCATCTTCATTTTTTGCATGCAGTTTTTTAAAGTTTTTATTATTTCCAATTAATACTTTTGTACTAGCAACTTCTTCCCCGAATTCTTCGTATAAATCATCTTTCCAATTTGCCATAATTATATTGAATTTTTCTTGCATTGTATAAATTGCACCACCCATTCCAGAATCAAAAAAAGCTCCTTGCGATCCATATCCTGCATTTATTCCAATATCAACATTATCAATTCCAAAACTCATTCCAAAACTGCTAGTCCAACTTAGACCCCAATTTTGATATAGAAAATTATATGATGCAGAGGCACTTACTCCAATTCCAAAAGGTCCAGCCGAAGCATATACATTACCTGTAAATGCAATACTGCTGTTATTATATCTGAAATTATAGTTGTAACTTAATTGAACACTGGCTCCTAAACCAAATCCATTGCCACCCGCTCTGTAACCAACTTCAACATATCCGCCTAGAGAAAATCCACCTTTTCCCCATCCGGCATTAAGTCCTGCACCGAGTGGAACTCCAATTGGCGTGAAGTTTAAGCCGATACTAAATCCATTTTTACCAATACTCCAAGTAACAAACTCACCATCAGGATCCATATACATCAACGGGTTCCCCATGCAATACAGATACCGATTAAAGCCCATTGTAGTCATGTTCTGTACATAAGGATCAGGTGAAAGAAACATTCCCAATGCAGGATCATAAACCCTGCCTTTCATGTGAATTAGTCCAAAGTTGTCGATATGCTCGTGCCCAGTGAAACCTTTAAAAATATATTGTGGAGCAGTAATATTTGAAGAAGTCCAATTTGCTGCATTTCGCCTGTTGCCCCAAACATCGTAGCTGAAACTTTCTAATGCTGTTACATTATTGTTTGTGTTTATGGATAATACTTTTACTATGCTTCCCAAATGGTCTTTTAGCAGATACAACATTTTATCGTCGTTTGTTCCCGGTGCATCGTATTTAACAACACCTGAACCAAGATAAAGTAACTTTGTTTCTGAGTTTGTGGTATTATCTATTCGCAGTTCGTACTTACCACCACCTGCATAATATGTTGTTGTTGAATTATTACCGGCAATTTCGGTTTTCTTTATCAAATCATCCGCGGTGCCGTAAGTGTATGTTATGGCGTTATTGTTTCGTGTTAATGCAGAAACTCGTGCTCTACCATCTATACGGTTGTGATCGTAGGTGGTTTCTATGGGATAATTTTCAACTGTAGTTGCACCTGTGGTTTTTACTCCATGGTGCGGGAAGTCTTCGTAAACAAAATTGCCAATGTTTTCCTTGGAAGAAACTCTGTTGCCGGTGTATGAAATTCTTGTTTGATATGTTGGCTCTGCTGCGTTTAAACTTGTAGTTTCCCAACCAATAAGGCGGTTTTGGTTATCATATTTAAACCACTCTTTTTTACCGATCAAAGCATCGGTACGATAATGCATATTGCCATCGCCGAGATAATCATACGACATGTTACTGCAAATTATATTTCCTACGCTTGATAACATTAAGTTTTTACTAAATCTATTTTTAATATTTTTTGCGAATTTAATATTTTATTTTTATATGTTGTTGAATTTTGGAGAACATTATATAAATTTATGTTCTAATTTGGGGACACTATAATTTCATAAAAAATGTTTTAATAAAATTAATTCTCAATTCTCCATTTTCAATTTTCAATTAATAAATTTATCTTTGCAGATAATTTTATTACCATGTCAGAATCTTTACTATTTACACCTGGGAAGCTTGGCCCGTTAACACTTAGAAATCGCACCATAAGAGCGGCAGCATTTGAGGGAATGTGCCCTAACAATAATCCGAGTCAACAATTGCGCGACTATCACGTTTCAGTTGCTGCCGGCGGAATCGGGATGACAACCTTGGCATATTCTTCTGTCGAGCAAAGCGGATTATCTTTTCCTCATCAGCTATGGTTAAGAAAGGAAGCTATTCCGGAACTTAGAAAAATTACCGATGATATTCACAAGGAAGGTGCTGCTGCATCAATACAAGTTGGACATTGCGGAAATATGTCGAAAAAAAGTGTAGCCGGTCAATTACCTATTTCTGCATCTTACGGATTTAATATCTACTCTCCTACTTTTGTCAGAAAGATGAGAAAAGATGAGATAAATAATGTTGCCGATGCTTTTGGAACAGGAGTAAATCTCGCTCGTGAAGCCGGTTTCAATGCTATTGAAATTCACGCAGGACATGGCTATTTACTTAGTCAGTTTCTTTCAAAATATACTAATCATCGCAGAGATGAATACGGCGGAAGTCTTGAAAATAGAATGCGCTTTATGAGCATGTCTGTCGAAAAAGCTTTAGAAGCTGCAAAAGGAGATATGGCTGTTATTGTAAAAATGAATATGAATGATGGTTTCAAGTTTATGGGCGGAATGCAAACAGATGATTGTATTCTTGTTGCAAAGAAACTCGAGTCATTAGGAGTTCACGGATTAGTATTAAGCGGCGGTTTCGTTAGTCATGCTCCTATGCACGTAATGTACGGAAGCATGCCTACAAAGACTATGGCATATTATATGGAACCATCAATCATTAAACCACTTGCAAAGTATTTCGGTAAAATGTTAGTACCAACAGTACCTTTTAAAGAAGCTTATTTTTATGAAGATGCTTTAAAATTCAGGGAAGCAGTTAAGTTACCTTTGATTTATGTCGGCGGATTAGTTGCAAGAGATAAAATTGACATGGTTCTAAATTCAGGATTTGAGTTTGTTGCAATGGCGAGAGCTTTAGTCAATGAGCCCGGATTTGTCAACAGAATGAAGCAAGAAGGTGATATAAGGTGCAATTGCGAACATGCTAATTATTGCATCGGGAGAATGTATTCTGTAGATATGAAATGTCATCAACATATTGAAGGAGAATTACCGAAATGTATCAAGAGAGAGATAGAAAAAACAAAACAGCATTAGTAACCGGCGCTGTTTCCGGAATTGGTTTAGCTTTTGCCGATAATCTTGCTAAACAAGGTTATGATTTGATGATTGTTGATATTCAAGAAGAAAAAATTATTGAAACCTCAATAGAACTGAAAGAGAAATATAATGTTAATGTAAATTATTTCACATTAGATTTATCAAAAAACGATGCTGCTGAAAGAGTTTATGAATTTTGTATCAATAAAGGGATTGACGTTCATATTTTAATCAGTAATGCCGGAATGTTTGCTTTCGATTCAATTACAGATATTCCTTCGGCAAAATACGACGCTATGTTGTATTTACACATGAATACTCCTGCAAAACTTTGCAGATTATTCGGTAAAGACATGAAAGAGAGAAACGAAGGTTACATTCTCACAGTTTCTTCTTTATCAGCGTGGATGCCATACCCTTATTTATCAGTTTATTCAGCCACAAAACGTTTTCTAAGAACATTTTCAAGAGCGATTCACTTTGAATTTTCCAGTTACAATGTAGGAGTTACTACAATTTGTCCCGGCGCCGTTGATACCGATTTATTAAACTTACCACCAAAGATTCATAATCTTGCAAAGAAGTTGGGAGTAATGATAAGTTCGGATAAATTAGCAAAGAAGTCATTAAAAAGAATGTTTAACAAACGCGTAACATATATTCCGGGACTAATAAATAAAATTGCATTACCAATATTAATGGTATTGCCGGTGAGGTTTGTTGGTTTTGTAATGAGACGAGTGATGAGATGAGACGATTTGACGAAAACGCCAAAGTCCCCTTTCGGGGATTTAGGGGTATAATGATGCGTTGATTATCCCCGTAGGGGATCCCGAACGGTAGCCCGAGAATTGCGACCCCCCACCCACACACCGTAGGTGTGTGACGAAACGCAAACCCATATTAACCATATTCATTTAAAAATAATAAAATAATATTGAAAATAATATTAAATGTAATTTT
Source organism: Odoribacter sp. OttesenSCG-928-L07 (assembly GCA_030265965.1). GTDB lineage: Bacteria > Bacteroidota > Bacteroidia > Bacteroidales > BM520 > RGIG7150. The sequence goes on along the minus strand of JAJDHA010000001.1, from coordinate 125,736 downwards.
CAACGTTTCAACGATTTTCGTCGCACACCTACGGTGTGCGGGGGAACGTTTTGACAATTCTCGGCCACCGTTCGGGATCCCCTACGGGGATAATCACGCATAACCTTGAAACTATTGACGGGGGCTGAGCTTGTTGAAGCCCCATGATGATAATCATCACATCATTTTGCCCCTAAATCCCCTAAAGGGGACTTTGGTTTTCATCATCATCACCTCATCATCTCATCAACTCCCTGACTATCACCAAATGTTAATCAAGTGTTAAAACTTTTCCATTTAAATATTTTATTAATTGAAAAAAAATTCCGACTTTTGCAAAATCATTAATTAAAAAAATTAATATTATGTCAGAAATTGCAAACAAAGTAAAAGAAATTATCGTTGACAAATTAGGAGTATCTCCTGAACAAGTAACTCCTGAAGCTAGTTTTACTGGTGATTTAGGTGCTGATTCATTAGACACTGTGGATCTCATTATGGAATTTGAAAAAGAATTTAAAATTTCTATCCCAGAAGATTCAGCAGGCGCTATTAGCACAGTTGGCGACGCTATTTCTTACATTGAATCATTAAATCAATAATCCCATTATGGCACTTAACCGTGTAGTAGTTACAGGTTATGGGGCACTTACTCCATTAGGTAATACAGCCAATGATTTTTGGCACGGCTTGGTTAATGGAGTAAGTGGTGCTAATGATATCACTTATTTTGATCCTGCAAAATTCAAAACGCGTTTTGCGTGTGAGTTAAAAAATTTTGACCCCACTCAATATTTTGACAAAAAAGAGCTTAGAAAATTAGATCCTTTCGTTTTATACGGATTAGTCTCCGCCAATGAAGCTGTAAAACATTCCAAACTACAATTTGACAAATTGAATAAAGATCGTTGCGGAGTAATTTGGGGTTCAGGTATTGGTGGTGTTGATACTCTTACATCTGAAGTTTATGATTTTGTTACCGGAGACGGCACACCAAGATTCAGTCCGTATCTTATAACAAAAATGATCATAGATATTGTTGCAGGACAGATTGCAATAAAATACGATTTTAAAGGTATTAATTATGCAACTGTTGCTGCTTGTGCAAGTAGTGCTGTTGCAATTATTGATGCATATCACAATATTCAATTAGGCAAAGCTGATGTAATTATTGCTGGCGGTTCAGAAGCTCCGATTAACCCTGTTGGTGTTGGTGGATTCAATTCTATTACAGCACTTTCGACAAGGAATGATGATTTTGTTACCGCATCACGTCCTTTTGATAAAGACCGTGATGGCTTTGTTATTGGTGAAGGTGCAGGAGCTTTAATACTCGAAAGCTACGATCATGCAATAAAAAGAAAAGCAACTATTTATGCTGAGATTGTTGGTAGTGGTATTTCTTGCGATGCATCTCATATTACTGCACCGGATCCTGAAGGAAACGGCGCTTTCAAGGCTATGCAAAGTGCTCTAAATGACGCCAAAATCAAAGCTGATGAAATCGATTATATTAATGCTCACGGGACATCTACACCTCTCGGCGATATTGCCGAACTTTATGCTATAAAAAAACTTTTTAAAGACAATCAGCGCTTAGCTATTAGCTCAACAAAATCTATGACAGGGCATTTACTCGGTGCTGCTGGCGCTGTAGAAGCGATAGCTTCTATCATGAGTATCCAGCATAGTTGTATGCCGGCAACCATTAATCATTTTACAGACGATCCAGCTATTGAGGAACTTAATCTCAATATTATCTATAACAAAGCAAAAAAACGTAAAACCAATTTAGCAATGACTAATGCTTTTGGTTTCGGTGGTCACAACACCTCAATTATATTTAAAAAAATATAATATTGTGCAAAACAAAAGAAAATCTATTCGGCGACCAATAAAATCCTTCTTTTCATCGGATAAAAGCTTGTTTGAAGCTATCAAGAATGTTATGGGCTTTTATCCCAATAATATTCACCTTTATAAGTTGGCTTTCAAACATAAATCAGGTACTACACAAGACAGTAAACCTGCTTTGAATAATGAAAGATTGGAATACCTTGGAGATGCTATACTTGGAGCAATTATTGCCGATTATCTATACAAAATGTATCCATATAAAAGCGAAGGATTTCTGTCTGAAATGCGCTCAAAAATTGTAAGCAGATCACAATTAAATCTTGTTACAATGCAAATCGGACTTAATAAATTAATTCCATCAAAAAACAATACCCCATCCAAATCATTGTATGGAGATGTATTTGAGGCTTTTGTAGGCGCAATGTATCTTGATAAAGGATTCGAATTTACAAAGAAAATAATAATCAATAATATTATTATCAAACTTTTCGATTTAAAAGAGTTGGAAAAACAAAACAATAACTTTAAAAGTCAACTTCTTGAACATACTCAAAAAAACAAACAATTTACAGAGTTTAAAGTTATTAATGAATTGCCTGCCAACGGGCACGCTAAACAATATATTGTAAGAGTTTTCATCGACGGCAAACCAATGGAAACCGGTTGCGACTATAATATCAAAGGCGCAGAACAAGCTGCAGCTCAAAAAACTCTCGAAATTATCCACCCTTCTTGCTAATTTTTCATAACTTTGCAATTCTTTCAATCCTTCATTGATGCTTAAACTTCAGTGAATATTGGCCTCGTAGTTAAATGGATAGAATTCAAGATTCCGGTTCTTGAGGTGGGGGTTCGAATCCCTCCGAGGTCACAAAAATTTTATTTCGATGAAAATAGCAATCATAGGTTGTACCGGCGTGGTCGGAAGTATTATGCTAAAAGTCTTGGAAGAACAACAAATTCCAATATCCGATCTTTTACCCGTCGCATCTATTAAATCTATTGGAAAAAATGTTTCTTTTAATAATGAAAATTATAAAATTATTTCTATTGAAGAAGCTATTGAACGAAAACCTGATTTTGCTATCTTCTCCGCAGGAAAAGAAATTTCAAAAAAATATGCACCGCTCTTTGTCAATAACGGAACTACTGTGATTGACAATTCTTCTGCTTGGCGAATGAATAATGATGTACCCTTGGTTGTTCCTGAAATAAACTTTAATTCAGCATATAATAATAAACTTATTGCAAATCCGAATTGTTCTACAATACAAATGGTTTTGGCAATCCATGAATTACACAATATTTTTAAAATCAAACGTTTAGTTGCATCAACTTATCAGTCTGTTTCCGGCTCCGGCGCAAAAGGAATTAATCAGCTTTTTGCGGAAAGAAAAGGTGCCGACAATTCTTCGCCTGCTTATCCGCATCAAATCGATCTGAATATTATTCCGCACGGCGGCGCTTTCCTCGATAATGGCTATACCGAAGAAGAAATTAAACTTGTTGACGAAACACGCAAAATATTAAACGATAATTCTATTCAAATTACAGCAACTGTTGTCAGAGTTCCTGTAACCGGCGGACACTCGATTTCTTTAAATATCGAATTTGAAAAAGATTTTACTCTCGATGAAATTTATTCTACTTTAAAAAATACTTCCGGCATAACTGTTATGGATGATATTAAAAATAATATATATCCTACCCCACTTTTTGCCGAAGGAAAAGATGATGTGTTTGTCGGTAGAATACGCCGCGACTTCTCTGCACCAAATTCGTTAAATATATGGATTACAGCAGATAATTTAAGAAAAGGAGCTGCAACTAATGCTGTCCAAATTTTGAAAGGATTATTAAATAACCATTAATAAAATAAAGAACAATGAGATATTATTCCGATATAACAGAATTTCCTAAAATAGACAATGCCATTGTTGCTGTTGGTAATTTTGATGGTGTTCATTTGGGACATAAAGCTGTTATTGAGAAAATGAAACAAATAAAGGAAAAGAATGGAGGAAACATTGTCATTGTTACTTTTCATCCGCATCCAAGAAGTGTACTTTCAGACAAAAATGTGAAATTTATTCACTCTCAAAGTAGAAAAGCTCATTTGCTCGCAAAACTTGGAGTTGATTATTTAATGGATATCAATTTTACTAAGGAGTTCTCGAAGTTATCTGCTTATCAATTTATTGAAAATTATCTTGTTAAATATATTAATGCAAAAAACATTGTTGTCGGTTATGATTGTCATTTTGGTCCTGACCATAATAAAACTATGGAAGCATTAAATGAGTTAAAAAAGAAATATCATTACGAAATCACGAATATTCCTCCTGTTTATTGCGACGGCAAAATTGTTAGCTCAACACAGATAAGGAATGCTTTGGAAAGAGGAGATATTAAGGAAGCAAATTTAATGCTCGGCTACGAATATTCGGTTTACGGTAGAGTTGTTTACGGACAACAGATTGGCAGAACAATAGGATTCCCAACCGCAAATGTATTTATTGAAAATGATTTAAAGCTGATTGCAGCAAACGGCGTTTACGCTTGTAAAATCAAGATCAATAATGAAAATTTCTTCGGGATGTGCAATATTGGTTATAGACCAACAGTACACGGCAAAGATTTAACCATCGAAGCAAATATCTTCAATTTCGACAGAGATATTTATGACGAATATATCGGCGTATATTTCGTTGATAGAATAAGGGATGAGATTGCTTTTAAAGATTTAGCAATGCTCAAGGAACAGCTAAATAAGGATGTTTTGACTGCAAAGGAGATTTTGGGTGACGGGTGACGGGTGACGTGTGACGCGTGACGGGTGACGTGTGACGCGTGACGTGTGACGTGTGACGGGTGACGTGTGACCTTAAACCTTACAACGACTGTGCATCTGCATCAGCTTTAATTTTCTTTACCAATCCTTGCAACACCGTACCCGGACCAACTTCGTAGAATTGATTTGCACCGTTTGCGATAATATTTTGAACTATCTGCATCCATTTTACAGGGAAAGTCAATTGGTTTACAAGATTAGTTTTAATCACATCCGGATTTTTTACCGGTAATGCATTAACATTTTGGTAAATCGGGCAGATTGGCTCTTTGATATTTGTTTTATTGATGGCATCTGCTAATTCTTGTTTTACAGGTTCCATTAATGGAGAATGGAATGCGCCGCCAACTTTTAAAGTGATTGCTTTTCCACCGGCTTCAGCTATTAATTTCGAAGCTTTTTCTATTCCCGAAACAGTTCCGGAAATAACTAATTGACCCGGAGCATTATAATTGGCAGGAACAACAATATCATCAGTAATACTTTTTAATATTGATTCGATTGTTGCATTGTCGAGTTTAAGTACCGCTGCCATTGTTGATGGTTGTAATTCGCAAGCATATTGCATCAGCATTGCTCTACGAGAAACAAGTTTTAAACCGTCTTCAAATGACAAAGCGCCAATAGCTGCCAAAGCAGAAAATTCTCCAAGAGAGTGACCTGCTACCATATCAGGAGTGAACTTGTCTTTTTTCACGATAGATAAGATAACCGAGTGCAAAAAGATTGCAGGTTGAGTTACCTTTGTTTGTTTTAATTCTTCTTCTGCTCCTTCAAACATTATATCAGAGATTTTAAAACCTAAGATATTATTCGCTTTATTGAACAAATCTTTTGCTATGGATGAAGAATCATAAAGATCCTTTCCCATTCCTGAATATTGTGCCCCTTGACCGGGGAAAATATACGCTTTCATGTTTTCTTTCAGTTATTATTAATGTATTAGTATTTAATTTTAATGTAATTTTGTGCCTATTAAGTGCATAAACTCTTCACGAGTTTCTTTTCTAAGGAAAGCACCGACAAAATCTGATGTAGTAGCTACCGAATTTTGTTTTTGGACACCGCGCATCGACATACATGTATGTTGAGCTTCAATAACAACACCTACACCTAAGGGATTTAATGTTTCTTGAATAGCTTCCTTTATTTCCGTTGTCATACGTTCTTGAACTTGTAATCTTCTCGCAAAAGCATCAACTACACGAGCAATCTTGCTTAATCCGACAATATGATTACGTGGAATATATCCCACATGTGCCTTTCCAATAAAGGGCAACAAATGATGTTCACACATAGAATAAATCTCTATATCTTTAACAACAACCATTTGTTTATAATCTTCTTGAAACATTGCTGAGCGTAAAATTTCTTTAGGATCAACGAGATAACCGTTTGTAAAAAACCTCATAGCCTTAGCAATTCTCAAAGGAGTTTTCACCAAGCCCTCTCTGTCAACATCTTCGCCGAGTAATTGCAATATTTCCTTATAATGGAATTTTAATTTATCAATAATTTCAGGATTATATAAATCTTTCAATCCGCCATAACCTTTTGGATCATCAAAATCTATGTTATCTTCAGCAAGGAATGATCTTGTTTCAATATCTGTCATTTGTGTTAATAATTTATTATTTAATACGTTCTTCCATTTTCATTTTGCATGAGCCGAGGAATACTGCTCCCGACTCGATATAAATTTTTGAAGTATTAATTTCGCCTTCAAACACTGCAGTAGATTTCAGTTCCAGCAGTTCAGAAACATTTATATTAGCTTTACATTTTCCTTCTATTGAGGCGTTAGAGCATTCCAAGTCGCCTTCTACAAAGCCTTGTTCACCGATAATAACTTTACCGAGAGCTTTAACATTTCCTTTGACATTTCCGTCAATTCTTATATTTCCGCTTGTTTCCAGATTTCCAATAATTGAAGTACCATATTGGATAATATTTGCACAATTTGTTTTTTCGGTTTCAGTTTCTTTTCCCATAGGCTAAATTTTATTCTCTTGTAGATAATAACTTTGTATTAAAAAAGTGAAGATAAGCATCAATATTCTTACTTCTATAAAACACAGGATAATTCTCTTGAGAAATTACAAAATGATGATAAGCATCCTGAGGTAATCCGGCATAAATATATTGATTAATGATTGCACTTTCATAAAAATCCAATGCAATATTACAATCAGAGAATGCAGTAACGGTAATTAATTCATAATTATCAGTAAGCATAATAGGTGCATTTGCTTTCAGATTATCTAATTTATGATATCTCATCAGATAATCTGAAACTCTTACTGATGTTGCTTGAATATTACATTTTGTATTATCCAAGATTAAAACATAGAAATAAGTTGCGTTACATTTATATTTATATTGAGATACTTCTTTTTCAAAAAGTTCTTGTTCAAGTCGTTCTTGTTCCATAATAGCCACCGTTGCTGAGTCAACCACTTGCGGTTCCACGCCGGCTAAATAATTTATCATATTTTGAGCTAAAGGTGTCACTTCGTTATTTGAATGTTTACTAACTATTTCTCTAAATTTTATTAGTGCTGCATCTTTATCTTCATTTTTTGCCAAGTCTGTCATTGCAGACAGATATAAGAATTTCGGTACAAATTCCGGATCATTAAGTTCTATACCTTCCTCAGCATATAATTGCACAATATCGAACATGTTATCTTCATATGTCAAATAAACATCTGAATAGAGGTTTCTTGAAGCGTCCATACGTTCACGCATTGTGATAAGATACGATGGGTCTTGAAGTAATTTAGCATAATCACTATCAGGGAATCGTGAGATAATTGTAGATTTTGTATTTGTTGCACAATTATCATCAGACAATGAAGTACAGTTCATATAAACCATGTAATACGATAAAAGCAAATATTTTGATTCGGGAAATCTTTCAATTAAACTGTTAAAACATTCATTTGACAAATCATAATCATATAGTCTTTCCGAAGCAATAAATCCTGCATCATATAATGATTTCTCTATTTTTTCATTAGACAGAGCCATTTTTTCTTCCGTTAATGGAATATCTTGGAGATAATATCTTTCGTCCATGACATCTGTGATATATTCTGTAGTATCGCTGACAGTAGTTTCTTCATCCATACCAGCCCATTCATCCCAAGAAAAAGATTGCTTATTTTTCAAGAACCAGAGATCTTCTAATTTTCTATCACCCCACTTGCGTTTAAATTCATTGATACCACTACTAACCATTTGGCTGTTATAAAAGTACCAATTGCTTGACGTTCCGCCCAATCTGCCTTGAATTCTTTGATCTTCATATTGGCTTACCATTGAAGCGCCGAAATTTCTTTGCTGTTGCATTTCAATTTCTTTTTGGATTCGTTCTTGTTCTTTTAATTCAGCAATAATACCTCTGATTATTCCCATACGTTTATCTTCGGGCAAATTTGCAAGATATTGCATACTGTCTTCAGTTTGAACTGTTGTCAAGCAAGAAACCAAATCAGTAAGAACATTAGTTTTTTCTTTTATTTCAACATAATCAATATAATCGGTCGGCAAGAACTGGATTGTTGTATCATAATACGGTTGTGATTCAATATATTTTTTCTGATCGAAATATATATCAGCGAGTCTATATGCACCCAAAGCCTTTTGGTAGTTATTATTTACACTTGCAGACACACACAATGCCAAGTATTTCATTTCTGATTGTTGGTCGTTATTGCGTCTTGCAACTTCTGCCATTGCAAAATAAATTTGGTCTCTGTAATCTTTATTTTTATCTTCTTTAAGCATTTTATTGAGAACCTTCATAACATAAGTTCCTTCTTTAGGATCGGCACATTGAGCCATTTTAATTTTAGAATTGAAACTGATTAAGAAGTTACTACCTTTACTCGATTTTTTGAAGCTTTTTAGTGCAAGAGCGTATTTTGAATTTTCTTGATGAACTTGTCCGATAATATAATTGATACGTTGTTTGAGTTTTCTATTACCTTTATTTTGTTCGAGCGCATCTTCCAAATATTTTAGCGCTTCAGAATATTTTCTTTGACTTAAATAATATTCCGCATAAACTATTGGAAATTCTTTTTGAATACTTCTAACAACTTCGAATTTCTTAACTGAAATTTGCATATCTTCAAGTACTACTTGGGCTTTTTCAAACTCTTTATTTTGAATATAAGTTTTTGCAAGCCACAACTGAGCTTCATGTTGAACAGTTTTATCGGGATAAGTCTTAATTATATATTGAAATGTTCTTCGAGCATTGCTATAATCTTTTTGGTAAAAATAGCAGGTACCGATAACCATATAGCAGTCGTCAATCCATTTAACTTTTTCTTCGTGATCAAAAACCATAGAGTGTCTTCTAATCATAAGAAATGCCTTTTCTATAGAATTATCTAAGTTAGGTTTAATTGATTGCGTTTCTTGTTTTGTACCATAATAAACCACTGGAATTACGGATGAAAAATTGTCAATTCCGTTATCTTGCATTTGTTTTATAGTAATTTTCATATTATCGCGTGCATTCCAATAACCGTTATAATGAGTTGTAAGGTTATTATATGCACGGCGTGTGAATGTATTCTTCTTGGTGGAACAAGAGGAAAGCATTGCTATAACAAAGAAAACCAGTAATGTTATAAATATATTTTTCGACTTCACTATTAAAAAGTATAATTGTAATAATATATTAACTAATAAATGGCAAATTTATTTCATTTTTTTAATTAATGACTTAGTTTCTGAATATAAATTGAAAAAAAATTTAGATATTTGCAGTTATTATAATAAATACGATCTTATGGCTAAGAATTCTTCAGGGCAAAGAAAGAAATGGAAAAGCGAATTAAAGCGCCGATTAAGGGTTATTGTTCAAACTGAACATGATTTTCAGGAAAAGAAGCAGTTTAGCGTTACTCCTATTAAGTTAATATCAATGGCTATTGCAATAATAATGTTTTTTATTATCATAACAGTTTCGTTAATTTCATTTACTCCTTTACGAATTTTAATACCGGGTTATTCTGATCCTACATTGCGTGAGGAATTATATGATTTGGAACAAAAGACTGATAGTTTGAATATCGTTTTAGAGCAAATGTTACTCTACAACGCCAATATTCGTAGAATATTAGTTGGCGAAGACAGTACTGTCATCGAACGTGTTGATGGAATCTCAACAGGCAATAATATAGATTTTGAATATAAAATATCGCCGGCGGATTCTGCTTTTAGGAGCGAATTTGAGCATGAGTCTATGTATAATATTCACGAAAATTATGCAATAATTGATAAAACCGGAATCAGAAGTTTTGCATTTTACCCGCCAATAAAAGGAATAATTACATCTAAATTTGACCCTAAACAAAATCATATTGGCACCGATATTATTCCAATAGGATCTGAGTTAGTTAAATCGGTTATGGATGGGGTTGTTATTTTTAATGGTTGGACGGTAGAAACAGGTAATGTGATTATTATTAGTCATCTTCACAGCATAATAAGTATTTACAAACATAATTCAGTCCTTTTAAAAAAGACTGGCGATTTCGTTCGTGCCGGTGAAGCAATAGCAGTGTGTGGAAATTCGGGAGAACTTACAACCGGACCTCATCTGCATTTTGAGCTTTGGTTTAATAATCGACCTGTTAATGCAGAAGAAATCATTGATTTTTAATAAAAAAAGCGAGAGCATTTTCATACTCTCGCTTTTGATTATCTAATCAAGGTTAGTCTTTAATGACTAACAATAATTTTTCTTTGTACTCGACTTCCGTCTTTGGTTTCTATACTAAAGATATAAATTCCGTTATTAAACGAGGAAACATTTATCACTTCAGTATCTTTCTCAACTAATATTAATTGGCCATGAGTATTATATACTTTTATAACTAATATATCATTACCTTTTACCGTTACATTATTTGTTGCCGGATTAGGATAAACAATAATATTATTATCAAAAGTAGAAATACCAACCGGACTAACCACAACATTTTCACATACAGGAACAGATGATCCATCATCATAATTAGCAATTACACAGTAAGTATGAGCGCCTTCTTCAACTTCATTTTCCACATAAATTGTTTCAGTAATAACATCTAACAATAATCCATCTTTTAAAATTGAAAAGTTTGTCCATTCTCTTTCTTCCGGTTCTACCCAAGAAATAGTAACTGTTGATTCAACAATTTCTACTACCAATTCTTTTGGAGCTTCAAATGTGTTACCACTTCCTGAAGAGCAAGTATTTTCATATATTAAGAACGAACCTGCTTGTGGTGTTCCACTTGTTTTATAGATTAATTCATTATTATAGTTATATATCTCAAATGAATTTTCATAATCATAAGAATTTCCATATATCCATACAAAATCCAATTCTCCTGTAGGTAGATCTTTTGTTGTTGTTCCGTAATTTCCGGTTTCAAGTCTAACAGTAGCTATCTCAACATTATTTTGTTTAATACTTATACGGCCGTTATTATCCCAACCATCTCCTGATGAATCCCACATTTTGAAGGTCATAGTACATTTATTAGTTAGGGAGAAATTAGCTTCAGCCGTAATAACTCCGTCATCACCAGAGACATGACTAACAAAATCAATAGATGAGCTTTCAGAAATATCATCTGATAGAGTAACATTAAATATTGCATAACCTATTCCGTCGGGTGCAATTGTCCCTAAATTAGTTTCAGCAACATTGATAGTAACATCTGCATTCGTTGTTTCAAGAGTAGCTTCAACATTAGAAACTAAATACCCGCCTTTGTTTTTATATTCTACCATAATATCAAAGCTTTCACCTTGGCTAAAGCTATTTTTCCATACCATAGTTTCATAGCTCAATATAGGTTTATACACTTTAATAGCGATATTACTTGTCCACACTTCTCTGCCGCAAGTTATTTCAGCAGCGAAATAAATTGTTTGTCCATTATTTACATCTTGTGAAACTTCAAAGCTAAATCCTGATTGTGTAGCTGTAGCGCCAACCTCTAAAATAGGATATTGAGCAGTACCTTCAATAACAGTTGCTAAACCGTCTGTATTAGTCAAAACAACATTAATTGTTGATTCTGATGGGTCGCCGCCAACATTTTTAATTGTAAGTTCCATTTCGGTTGTTTCGCCGTAGCTTAATATACCGTCTCCTGCAAGTTGATATGCATCTGCAACAATATAAGCTCCTTCAAGAGCAGCTGCCGGACGAGTAGTAATATAAGGTATTCTTTGCGGAGCAGTAACAACGATATCAACATCTCCACCTGAGGTAATAGGTATCAATGGTACTTGTACTGTTCCTGTTTCGCCAACTGAAGCAGCGCCATGAAGAACGCCGTCTTTTGATATTGCAACATAAGAACCCGGAATAGCTGATACTTCATAAAAATCAACTCCAATAGGAACTATTTCCATGTGAGAAACTGTATTTTCATCTCCTTGTGACCAATACGGCATTAATGAGCCATCTCCCAATACATTGTATGCTTGCCAATAATATTCAACGCCGATGTGCATTGTACATCCTGTAGCACTTGCGTGTGTAACTGACAAGTTTCCGCCGAATATCATTGAACTTAAACAATGGAAGTCTGCTTCTCTGAAGGATAAGTCATAACAACCATCGCTGGTATTTTCTATGGTTGGAGTAGCAACTGTACTTATTGATCCTGCATAAGCACCGACAGTAAAATGGAAATCTTCGCCCCAATAACTACTTGGTGAAGAACCAATATAACCTACCGCACCTTTTTTATTACCTCTGATAAAAGCTTCACCGATACATTCGCCATAACCAAAATCTGCTGCTAAACAGCAATTTCCCATTGCAACAAAATATTTATTTACATTAGTTAGTGCATTAACTCCGGAAATAGTAAAAGACGGGTCTCCCCAACTTGTTTCACCACAATGTGCAGTATAATTTGCAAAGCCAACATTTGCAAGATTATTATAACATCCTGTATATGGTGAGGTTAGATATTTATGCACATTTTCAAATCCATGATCTTCATTATAATAATATGTAGTCGCATAATTCATTTGAGGTTGACCGACTTTTGGATTCCAATTACCATCAGCACCTGCAACTAACAAAACATTATCCAAATAAGCTGGGTCTTCAAATTGATATTGTTCGTAATACAATATTTTTTCAATGATATTTTCTAATTGGGTTGTGTTTATTGCAGACATACGACTGTAGTACATATCAGGGAAATAATCTCCATCAACAGAGCCATAATACAAGTCTGTATCTTTATAAGTTTTACTACCTCTTGCACTTGCAACAACCTGTGCTACGTCACCAACCAAAACAACAAATGAAGGTGTTTGTCCATTAGCTACTCCATCATTATATTTTGTTTGACATAATGTTTTAAGTTCATTAGCGGTTGTTCCAACTTCGTCAGTATAATTAACATCCATGTAGAATCCTTTTTTAGTTTTCCATTCAATCCATGGTTGTAAAGTTTCTTCAAACATTCTGTTAGCCACAACTAACATGTGAACAGGTGTTTTGTATAAATCTGGATGTTCATCATAGATATTTCTATTAAAGAATTGTTTATAAACAGGTTCGAAATAAATACTATAAGTTGATTCGAATAAGTTTTGTGTTGCTGTTTTATCAGCGCCTTCAAATACTACTTCAACTTCAATATTATTTCTAACTTTAATTTTGTTGGAACCAGCATCATAAACAATAGGGTTTACTTGTAATGATCCAATTCTGATATTACGCATTGTTCCTAATTCTTCAACAACTGCAACTTCTCTACTTTCATAGCCTTTTGTTGCGTATGCTGCTTCTTCATAAACAAAAATAATATCTTCCGGTTCCAAATCTTTTCTTGTAGAAGGTTGTTTTGGAAAAATCTTATTCCAAGAATAATTATTCAAATCATACTCTTCTTCTGTATAGCTCTTTACAATAACTTTAGGTGTAGCGCCTTGAGGAATGGCTATTAATTTACGAAACGCCGGTAGTTCAGGAGTTCCAGCATTACCTGTAGGAAACGCTCCATCAATATTAATGATAGAGAAATCTCCTTTTTCAGTGTTTATTGGAACTGCATTAATGTGGTCAAAAGAAAAAACAGCATTAAAGCCTTCAAAGTTATCTTTAATGCATTCTTGCTTGACCTCATTCGATTGCATGGCAATCGACTTTACTTGTCCATAAGTGAAAACACTTATTAAAACAAGCGTAAAGGAAAATAGTAGTTTTTTCATATTAAAATTTTTTGGGTTATAAAAAAATTATTCAATTTGCAAATATAATAATTTTGGAGAGAAAAGCAAAAATCTGATTGATTTTTTTCTTAAAAAAACATAAATTTTCAACATGCATCACATTGAGCATGAGACAATCAAGCAATTATTGTGTTTTTAAATGAAATTTACATCAAATCAAACATCAAATCAGCTAAAGATAAATCTTTCAATTTTCAACTACTAATGCTGAGCGAAGTCGAAGCCTTGTGCTGAGCAAAGTCGAAGCATCAGTTTTCATCTAATCGCCACTTCTCCAACCGGCGCCAACATATTTTCTCCATCTTTCAAGAACATCCGTCATATCTTGAGGCAATTCTGAGTCGAATTGAACAAATTGATTTGAGGCAGGGTGAATAAAGCCTAAGGATTTGGCGTGCAAAGCTTGTCGCGGCAATATCTTAAAGCAATTATAAACAAACTGTTTGTATTTGCTGAATGTTGTACCTTTCACTATTTCATTTCCACCATAAGTAGGGTCACCGAATAAAGGATGTCCGATATGCTGCATGTGAGCACGAATCTGATGCGTTCTTCCTGTTTCTAATTTACATTCTATTAAGGTTACATATCCTAATCTTTCAAGAACTTTATAATGTGTTATTGCATGCTGACCTCTATCATCAGGACAAACGACAACAATTCTTCTGTCTTTCGGATGTCTCGAAAGATTTCCAATAATAGTACCATTATCATTTTCCAAATCACCCCAAACAAGCGCATGATACCTTCTATCTATTGAGTGCACATAAAATTGTTGTGCTAAAAAACTTTGAGCTTCAAGGTTTTTTGCTATCAACAACAAACCTGTTGTATCTTTATCTATTCTGTGTACCAATTCGGGTTTAAGGTTTTTTCCTTCTTTGTTTAGATGGTAAACCAAACCATTTAATAGCGTACCGTTATAATTTGCATACGAAGGATGGACGACGAGATTACTTTGTTTATTTACAATTATTATATCATTATCTTCATATACAATATCCAAGGGAATATCTTGCGGAATAACTTCCGTATCACGCGGCGGTTCCGGCATCAGAACCGAAAGCTCATCTTGAGGTTTTACTTTATAATTTGATTTTACCGGAGTGCCATTTACAAGAATACAACTTGCTTTGACAGCCGCTTGTATTTTATTTCGCGACGCATTCTCCAATTTAGAAAACAAGAATTTATCAACTCTAACTGGCGACTGTCCTTTATCAACTATTACATTAAAATGTTCATAATAACTTCCCTCTTGATCTAATTCATCATTCTCATCATCAGAAAGTTGCTCGTTATCAAATTTTTGTTCTTCAAGTAATTCTTCTTTATTCTTACTTGTTTTTTTAGTCATAATTAATGCATTAAAATAATTTTCTCTGTATATTTCAGACCTCTGTTATCAACAACAACTACTAAATAAATGCCTTGTCGTAGGTTACTCATTGATACAGATTTATTATAAGTAAATTCATTATTACTTTCATAAACTTTAACCCCAAAACCATTATATATATATATACTTTTTATTTCGACTTCGCTTCTAATATTGATTTGGCCGTTTTTAACCGGATTCGGATAAACAATAATTTTTTCTTTATCTTCATGATATTCTATTGAAGCAAGTTCAAACTTCTTTCCCAACACTGGTCTAATCATTACTGTTCCGGAGAAAATACTTCTTTCCCATTGACCGGTAACATTATAGTAAGTATTAGATGAATTATCTTTAGATATATCAAATCCTAATGCCATTTTTTCCGTTGATGGTTTTTCAAGTCCGACATAAAATACCATATTTGGAAAGTTCTCCTGATTAATAACAATGGGTTTATCGAGCATAATAGTTATAAAATCATCATTTTCAGGATTATCATTTTTTACAACAATTTCTTGTTCATGAATAATAGTATGAGGTTTTAAATCTTGTCTATTCCAAATGCGCAAATTATAATAAAACTCAGATGCAGCGCCGGCAATATCATTAAAATATATTTTTACTGCTCGAAGAGTATCTGCAGAATTAATTTTAAAAAGCACAGCTAATTCTGCATTCCCTGTTGTTTTCAAAGTATAACTATATTCTGACGAGCCATTGTCATAAGCATAATAATTATGAAATTTTTGTACAAATGAAATAGTATCATTTTGTTTGAAATCCAGATCAGAGGTCAAGTAATGTGTAATTGTAAATTCTGCAGAATCAGCGGAAGTGCTTAGCGGGAAATACTTTGCACCATCTAAAACAGGTTGCATATACTCTCCGTTTTGATAATACCCTGATGTATGAAACGGATATATTACACCACTACCACCAACTTGATGATCAATTATCTCACCATTGCTTTTAGTAACAATATAATCGTATCCGACATTATTTGCTGTTTTATCTAAATTAGAAATAAGAATAGGAACACTATCTCTCATTTCATCTAAAGCAGTAAATAAGCTAACAGAATACTGATTATACGGCATTGATGAGTAATTCTTTAAAAAAGAACCTGCATTATTTACGAAACAAATATCCTTATAATATGCATTAAATCTTCTATCTCTATCTAAATAAACATAATCAATATTCCATTGACTACCATTCACTTGCCAACCGGGATAATAATTACCTTCGGTTAGTGTCACATAATTTTTAAATCTAAATTGGAAGCCATCATGGAAATATCTATCTTCATCAACGATTGGAATAATCACTTCAATAAATGTTCTGCCATTATTTTCTTCCGGTTTAATACTATCGAAAGGAAATCTTTCAGTACTCCACACATGATACCATTCTTCATCAGCAGGCGAGTAAAATTCAACAACTAAAGAATCTCCTTTTAAGCCTTGGGATCCAAGCAAAGCTTCATCCCAATAATTAGGTTGGTAGAAGAAACTAAAATAAACAGAGTCGTAATCGTGTAAAAGTCTATTTTCAGTACCAAAAATAGAATCAAGGCGAATTGGTTGTGATGTCAGATAATCTGCAACCTCTTTAACCCCCGGATATAAATTAGAATGCACCTTCCCATTTTCATCCAGCGCATCAAGTGTAGCAACACCATAACTAACAGGATGATATGCATAGTCATTATTTATGTAAGCATTTTTATCCTGCCAATACAATTGTGAAGGGAATACATCTTTATAAGTAAAATCATCAAAAAAAGGTAGATTAATTGATTCTACTGACTTAGTTTTAATTTTGATTTCTGCTGTTTTCTTTTGCAATACCGGATTTGTGTTCATATTTGTAATAACTTCTTGTGCATTAACCATTCCGGCAAATGAGCATAATATTACAAATGCAAATAATTTATTTAATTTCTTCATTAAATTCAATTTAATTAATCATCAAAATTTATTTCTTCATCGAAATAATATTCGTCAAAGATAGTATCTTTTTCTATTAACGCATCTTCTATTGAGATTCTTATAAGAGTAGTATCAGCAGTATAAAACAGATTAATATATTCGCCGAGGTTAACCATTGTAGTATCAGTCCAGATGGGTTCTGTTCCATAAACAAAGACCTCTTTAATATCATAAGAATCGTGGAAATGTTCTTCACCAATATTAAGCGACATACTTCTAAGAATGTTTTTTGCTTCATTAGCATTTTTGCCTAAGATAAATGGCAGATGAGTTATTGGTCTGTCATAACCCGCACCGACAACAATGTCGATTACGGAACCTTTCACCACAAGAGTTCCCGGTTCAATCTGAACATCTCTACATTTTTGTTGGAGAACTGCATCTTTATCAAACGAAGGTACAAATTCCATTGAACCGAATTTCAATCCTGAAGATTCAACGATACTAATTGCTTGACGCACAGATAAATTTATCAGATTAGGCATTTGTACATCTCCCGGAGACTCTGCAGAAACAGTAAGATAAATTTTCCTCCCGGGTTTAACTTTTGATCCGGCAACTGGATTTTGACTGATTATAATTCCGGGTTCATATAATGCATTGTATGTCGAATCTGAAATGGTAAAACTGAAAAGCTCGCCATAAGAACTGTTTACGAGATCATCATAATACATATTTTCAATTACAGGAACCACAAGTTCTTTATCGTGACGGGTATATTTTTTTAAACTGCCTTTAATTATGAACAGTACAATAAAAATCAATGCTATAGCGATTACAAATTGCAACCAAAAATAAACATTAGAGATTAATTTTAAAAAACGTTGCATTATAAAACTTTTATTATTAATAACCTATTATGAGGTTTTTTTATTGTTACAAAATTAGTTTATTTGGGTGATGAGTGACGGGTGACGGGTGACGGGTGACAAGTGACGGGTGACGGGTGACGAGTGACGGGTGACGGGTGACGAGTAAACATTGTAATATCTATTTTATCGACTTTATCCGTTTTATCCATTTTATCGACTTTATCCATTTTATCCGTTTTATCGACTTTATCCATATAACCTACATAATTATTAAATCTTTTGCTTTTGCAATTGCCATGTCGATTTTTTCCGGTGATTTTCCGCCTGCGGTAGCAAAATGAGCTTGTCCTCCTCCACCACCGTCAATTTCTTTTACTGCTTCGCGAATGATATTGCCGGCATGCAAACCTTTCTTTACTAAATCGTCTGTAAAGACAATGCAAATGGCAGCTTTACCATTCTGATTACTACCTAATATAATAGCAAGATTATCTTTATTTTGTTTTAATTCGAAAGCAAGGTCTTTAATTGCAGAAGAGTCGATCTCAACTTTTTCTGCAATTACATTAATACCATTAATATCTTTTGTTTTTGACAAAAGAACATCTTTCATTCCCGACAATTTTTCTTGTTTTAGCGTTTCAATTTCTTTGCGTAGATTATTATTTTGTTCAACAAGATTTTCCACACCTTTTAAAGCATCTTTTACTTTGAGAAGATTTTTAACTTCTTGAACTGTATGAGTTTGTTGATTAAGATAATCGAAAGCGGCTTTTGCGGTTACAGCCTCGATTCTTCTGATTCCGGCAGCTATTGCACCTTCGGAAATAATTTTAAAGACTCCGATACTTCCTGTTGCTTCTACGTGAGTACCGCCGCAAAGTTCGACAGAATCTCCAAAGCTGACAACCCTTACTGTATCGCCGTATTTTTCACCGAAAAGAGCCATTGCGCCTTTTTTCTTTGCTTCATCAATAGGGATATTGCGCAACTCATCTTTTTTAACATTTTCACGAATAGATGCATTGACATATTCTTCAACAGCAATTATTTCATCATCTGTCAATTTTTGGAAATGAGAGAAATCGAAGCGCAAGTAATCCGGACCAACATAAGAACCTTTTTGTTCAACATGTGTTCCGAGAATAGAGCGTAGGGCTTTATGGAGCAAATGTGTTGCCGAGTGATTCGCCATAACTGCTTTCCTATGTTCAACATCGACAATTGCTCTGAAAGGCAGATGTAAATATTTAGGAAGACTTTCAGCAAGATGAATACTCAAGTCGTTTTCCTTGATAGTATTTATTATCTTAACACTTTCATGTTCGTTGACAATCATTCCACAATCACCAACTTGCCCGCCGCTTTCTGCATAAAACGGAGTCATCGGAAATACTAATTGATATAAAGTACCGTCTTTTGTTGTAACCTTTCTATGTTTTAGAATATCGATATTTACATCCCAATCATCGTAACCACAGAAAGTCAAAGTACTTTCGTTATCCAAAGCTTTATTTTCGTCAACAAAAATCCAATCCGACAAAGTTTGTGCAGCAGCTTTCCTTGAACGTTCTTTTTGTTTTTCAAGATTTTGTGTAAAACCATTCAAATCCACATCTTTATTAAATTCTGCAGCCATCAAAGCTGTAAGGTCGATTGGAAATCCGAAAGTATCAAACAGTTCAAAAGCGAAATCGCCATCAACATTATTTTTATCCGGATTAGCATTGATATACGCATGAAATTTTTGGATTCCTGTTTCGAGAGTTCTCAAGAAAGAGGTTTCTTCTTCAGCGATTACTCTTTTGCAGAAAGATTTTTGTTCCAACAATTCCGGATAAGCTTCGCCCATTTGTTCGCATAGCACATTAAGCAATTCAAATAGGAAAGGTTCTTTTATATTTAGGAAAGAATAAGCGTAACGTACAGCTCTTCTTAAAATTCTTCTTATAACATAACCTGCGCCGGTATTCGACGGAAGTTGTCCGTCTGTTATTGCAAATGCAACAGCTCTTATGTGGTCGGCAACAACCCGCATGGCAATGTCTGTTTTCTCATTATCGCCATATTTTAGTTCGGAATATTCAGCAATATATTTTATTAACGGTTGAAAAACGTCTGTATCATAATTCGATTTAACATTTTGGAGAACCATGCATAATCTTTCGAGGCCCATTCCGGTATCAACATGTTTATGAGGTAAAGTTTCGAGGCTTCCATCGGCTTTACGATTATACTGAATAAACACAAGATTCCATATTTCAATAACCAACGGATTATCTTTGTTTACCAATTCGGCGCCGGAAATTTTCTTTCTTTCTTCATCATCTCTAATATCAACGTGGATTTCAGAGCATGGACCGCAAGGACCTTGGTCGCCCATTTCCCAAAAGTTATCTTTTTTATTTCCAAATAAGATTCTTTCAGGAGCAATAAACCTCAACCATTGATCTTTTGCTTCATAGTCAGGCTCTAATCCATCTTTCTTATCACCTTCAAATACCGTTACATACAATCTATCTTTATCAATTTTATATACTTTGGTTAATAGTTCCCAAGCATAAGAAATTGCATCAGCTTTAAAATAATCGCCAAAAGACCAGTTTCCAAGCATTTCAAACATTGTATGGTGGTAAGTATCAATACCAACTTGTTCCAAGTCATTATGTTTTCCGGAGACTCTTAAACATTTTTGCGAATCAACAACACGCGGACTAACAATAGGTTTATTACCTAAGAAAATATCTTTAAATTGATTCATTCCCGCATTAGTAAACATCAAATTTGGGTCTGTTTTATTTACCATTGGAGCAGAAGGCACAATAACATGTCCTTTAGAAGCAAAAAAAGATAGAAAAGTATGTCGAATTTCAGCTGAAGTCATTACTATATAAGTTTTAACATTTTAGATTAAAAAATTGTGCAAAATTAAAATAAATTATTTACTTTTGCAAGTTAGATATCAAAAGCTGTCGAATGTCAAAACATAAATTCAGATACAATCCGGCGAATTTGACGTATGAAAAAATAGAGACAGGAGTTCGTCAAATCATTAACAACGTTTTATTTTACTTATCCATTGCCATAGTTTTTGGCGGTGCAGGTGCGCTAATTGCTTTTTATCTTGTAGATTCTCCAAGGGAGAAAATTTTAAGAAAAGAGCTCAATCGCACCGAGTTTGAACTCAGGATGTTTAATGATAAATTAAATGAGTTAGAAGAAATTTTAGCTGATATTGAGTATAGAGATGATAATATTTATCGTATTATTTTCGAAACTGAGCCAATTGCCTCTGATATTAGACAAGGTGGTTACGGTGGTACCAATAGATATTCTAAGTATGAAAATTATGAAAACAAGGAATTGTTAACAGATATTGCTCAAAGGATAGATATTTTAACCGGAAGATTGTATGCACAAACAACATCATTAGATGAAATTTATGAGTTAGCAATCAACAAAGAGCAGATGCTTAACAGTCTCCCCGCTATTCGTCCGGTACGCGAAACTGATGTAAGACGAATTGCTTCACATTTCGGATATAGAACAGATCCATTCTACAAGGTTAGAAAAATGCATGAGGGTATTGATTTTTCAATGGCTGTAGGAGAAGAGATTATTGCTACCGGCGACGGCGTTGTTACTCTTGCCTCAAAAAATGGCGGTTATGGTAATTGTATCTTTATTGACCATGGTTTCGGCTACGTAACACGATATGCACACCTTAGCGCATATAATGTCAAAAAAGGTGACAAAGTGAAAAGAGGTCAGATTATTGGTTATGTTGGAAATACAGGAAAATCAACCAGTCCGCATCTACATTACGAAGTTCGTAAAAACGGAAAAGCTGTTAATCCGATAAATTATTTCTACAACGATATTACTCCCGAAGAATACGAGACAATGCTCCAACTTTCGGAAATACCTACGCAAACAATGGATTAATGTTGAAAAATGGAAGGAAAACTCTATTATACTATAAGTGAAGTTGCTGAAAAATTCAATCTTTCTCAGTCGCTGATTCGTTTCTGGGAAACAGAGTTTCCAAAATATATTCAACCTAAAAGAAACAAAAGAGGTGTAAGATATTATACTGCAAAAGATATTGATAATATTGAAAAAATTCACACCCTTGTTAAAAAGCAGAAGTACACTCTCGAAGGAGCAAGAAAAGCATTAAAATCGAAAATTCCTTTAGAAACGGGTGAACAACAAGAGGTTATTGCAAAAGTTGAAAGCATCGATATTACTGATAAAGACATCATTGTTCGTGAAAAACTAATTCGAATTAAAGAACTTGCCGAAAAATTACTTGCCGAAGAATGAATCCCTTTAAGAAGCTCGCCGGCGAAACGGCAATCTACGGACTAAGCAGCATTATCGGAAGAACATTAAATTTTCTTTTATTCCCGCTGTACACCCACCTTTTTCCACCGGAAGAATATGGAATCATCAATAATTTATACGCTTATGTAGCTTTTTTACTGATATTTCTGACTTACGGAATGGAGACAGCATTCTTCAGATTTTCAAAAAAACATGCCAATAGTAATGATGTATATAGCACGAGTGCTTCTTCAATATTTTCAAGTTCACTGATATTCATCTTATTAGTTGTATTATTTCTCAATCCGATAACAAACACATTAGGTTATCCCGGAAAAGAAAAATACATTTTATATCTTGCTATTATCGTTGCAATAGACGCATTTACAGCAATTCCATTTGCATATCTTAGAAAAGAAAATAAAGCGCTCCGATTTGCTACATTAAAACTTATAAACATTGGAATAAATATCGGATTGAATCTTCTTTTCTTCTTGGTTTTACGACCGTTAAGCTTAAATAACCCTGATTCATTCTTCAGATTTCTTTACAATCCTGCAGTTGGAATTTGTTATGTATTTACCTCAAATCTTATTGCAAATATTATTGTATTAATATTGTTATATCCTGAAATAAAGAAAATTAAGTTCAGGATAAATTTCACTTTATTAAAACAGATGCTGAAATACGCTCTTCCTATATTAGTTGTAGGGTTTGCCGGACAAATTAATCAGAACATCGACAAGATATTATTAAAGTTTTTAGTTCCGGAAGGTGAAAATGCCATGCATCAAATTGGGGTTTACGGTGCTAATTATAAGATTGCCATTTTTATGAGTTTATTTATTCAGGCATTCAACTATTCTTTTGAGCCTTTTTTCTTTTCACAAGACGATAGCAAAGATGTTCGAAAAACTTATGCCGATATAATGAAATATTTTGTAATCCTCGGATGGGTAATCTTTTTGGGCGTTACATTATATATAGATTTATTCAAATTCTTAGAAAGCTCGGCTTATTACGAAGGGTTAAAAATCGTACCAATAATACTCGTTGCCAATTTACTTCTCGGCGTATATTACAATCAATCGATCTGGTATAAAGTTACCGACAAAACAAAATACGGCGCCTATCAATCAATTATTGGCGCATTAGTTACTTTAATCATAAACTTTGCATTTATTCCGGTTATCGGATATATGGCATCGGCAATTGCAAGCGTTGCGTGCTATTTAGTTATGGTCATCTTGTCGTATATTTGGGGAAGAAAATATTATCCTATCAATTACGACCTCAAAACAATTTCAGCTTACACTATTTTTGCATTAGCAATTTATTTTATTACTTTATATATTCCTTATCCATCAACACTAATAAAGATAATCTGCAACACGTTTTTCTTTGCAGGATTTATTATTGTGGTTTATTTGAAGGAGATAAAGCCTTTGGTAAAAGGGAGAAGGGTCGGATGAAGTGGATAAAATGGATAAAGCCGATAAAATCGATAAAATGGATAAAACTGATAAAGCCGATAAAGCCGATAAAGCCGATAAAATGGATAAAACTGATAAAGCCGATAAAGCCGATAAAGTCGATAAAATGAATACTCACAATGATTATTCGTCACTTGTCACTCGTCACTTGTCACTCGTCACTTGTCACTCGTCACTCGTCACTCGTCACTCAAAAAAATCAAATCAATGAAAATAAACATTATCAACAAATCAAAACACAATCTTCCGGAATACGAAACTGAGTTTTCGGCAGGAATGGATTTACGTGCCAACTTAGAAAGTCCGATTTCTTTGGAACCGCTGGAAAGAACTTTAATTCCAACCGGATTATTTATCTCTCTACCCAAAGGTTTCGAAGCGCAAGTTAGACCACGTAGCGGACTCGCAATCAAAAAAGGAATAACTGTTTTAAATTCTCCCGGCACAATCGATGCCGACTACCGTGGTGAAATTTGCGTAATAATAATAAACCTATCAAAAGAAACGTTTGTCATTAATGACGGCGACAGAATAGCTCAAATGATAATCAGCAAACACGAAAGAGCCGACTGGAATCTTGTTGATAATCTCGACGAAACTTCGAGAGGCGAAGGCGGATTTGGATCTACGGGAGTATGATTTGATGATGTGATGATTAGCAAATGTGCTATTTAACGCAAAAATTTAGACGGATCGGAATATAGAGATGGATAAAATGGATAAAATGCAGCAGGCATTACACATTTAACCCCGTACAAGCGTAGCGATCCATTTACAATTGAATATTAACAATTATGACAAATTTTACAATAATAAAATATCAAAAAGTCCCCTTTAGGGGATTTAGGGGCATAAGAATCTTAACAACTCTTTTATTTGCAATACTTTTCACTTGTAACTCATTATTAGCACAAGTAAAAATTCCAGTCGACCTTAATTCTACACCAATGACGGCGGAAGAAATTAAAAAAACTTCTGTTTTTATTGATGCTGTTGCAGCAAAGATAACTGGGGATACTGATAATGCCATTAAATTATTTGAACAGGCAATAAAACTTGACCAGAATAATGACGCAGCATATTACGAACTTTCGCAATTATATCTTTTAAAATACAATACTGAAGGCGCTGTTGAAGCTGCAAGAAAAGCTGTTGAACTCAATAATAAGAATGTTTTCTATTTAATGAACCTTGTTAGCTTAATTAGCACAACACCGGCAAATAAGGAAGAACTCGCTCTGCACAAAAAAATTATTGAATTAGACCCAACAAATATCGAAGCAGTATTTAATTATACAAATGCTTTACTTCTTACAACTAATTATGATGAGACTTTAAAACAGTTGGCAAAATTGGAAGAAGTTATGGGCATTAACGAGGAGATAAGTATGAAGATTGCTAGAATTTATGATCTTCAAAATAAAAAAAATAAAGCTATAGCGGAAATGAAACGACTTTGTGATGCTTATCCAAACAATACAAAATACATTTCAATGCTTGCTGAACTATATTTGAATTACGGAAAAGAAAAAGAAGCTTTAGAATGTTATAATAAGATTGCTGAAATGGAACCAAACAATCCATACGTTCATATCACTCTTTCAGAATATTACAGAAAATCTAAAAACGATACAAGGGCTTATGAAGAATTAATGTTAGGATTCGCATCTCCTGAATTAGATGCAAAAACTAAAATCTCAATATTTCTCAAATATTACTCTTACGAAGAAATTTATACCACCAATAATCGCGAAGCATTTGAACTATTATTAACAATTAGCGATACTCACCCCGAAGACCCTGTGTCGCTTGCGATGCTCAGTGATTTCTATCTGCAGAATAATCAGATTGGAATGGCAAAACAAGGTTTTTACAAAACTCGCGAATTAGGATTGAGTAATCCTTCTGTTTATTTGAACCTAATTTACATTGAATCAACAATCAACAACTACGACTCAATAATAAGTTTATCGAATAAAGCAATTGAATTGTACCCGTTAATTCCGGAGTTTTATTATTACAACGGCTTAGCAAAATATATTGAAAAGGATTATGAAGGAGCTATCTCAACTCTGAAAACAGGCTCAATTATGATTGTGGATAACGACCTGCTTAAAGCTGATTTTTATATGATGTTGGGCGACTGTTATTATCAGCTCAATAATAAAACTGAGGCATTCGATAATTATGACAAATCGCTGGCACTAAATTATGATAACGCATATTTACTTAATAATTACAGCTATTATTTAAGTACTTCAAATATGAGTTTGGATAAAGCGGTGGAAATGGGAAAGAAAGCGGTGGAGCTAAATTCGAAAAGTTCTTATTATTTAGACACTTACGCTTGGGCATTGTTTATGAGAGGAAATTATAAAGAAGCTGAGAGATATTTGGAAGAGGCATTAAAGTACGATGGCGACGACAGAACCGTAATCCTTGAACATCTCGGAGACACAAAATGGAAACTTAATGAAGCAACCAAAGCGCTCGAATATTGGGAAAAAGCTTACGAATCTAATCCAGATGAGGCTTCAGATATTCTGAAAAAGAAAATAAAAGATAAAACTTATTATTTCGAATAGAAATCATGAATAAAAGGATTCTTACTGTAATATGTCTTATAATTGCCTGCATATCATTTTCATGCTCGCATACACGTAAGATTTCTTCCATTAAAACTGAGATTCCAACTCAATTATCAAAACTGGAGCTGAGCGATTTAAACGACAGCATCGAAAAGTATAATATTAAACCGGAAAATCTAAATTGTCGATTCGAAGCCGAAATTATTGATAAAGCTAAAAATAAATCAGATAATCTCAAAGGCACATTGTCTTTTAATTCCGACAGCATGATGCTGCAAATTACATCGAAAGCTATTAATATTGCATCGGCTTTAATAACAAACGACAGCATTTTAATTCTTAATAAACTCGGAAAATCATATATTTCAGATGCTCTTTCAAATTACGATTTTCTTAAAAGAGAAATTACTTTCGACGATATTAAAAATATTTTACTTGGAATGAGAATCGATTTCCCTAATAATGAAGTGTTTTCATACTCTGTCGAAAAATATTACTCCTTAAATTATAGAAACAGCAGCAGAATTTTTTACAATATCAATTTTAATAATGATTTTAAAGTAGAAAAAATGCAAATTTTCAGCGAGATTAGTTTGTTTTATGTAATTTCGTATTTTAATTTTTTGAATGTAGAAAATATTATTTTACCAACAGAAATTGAATTGAACACAGAAGACATGTATTGCAAAATAAAATTGTCTCGTTTTAATTTTGAAAAGAAAAACAATCTAAATATAAAAATACCAAACAATTATATTAAAGTTGATACGTTTTAAAAAGATGTTTAGAATAAAGAAAATATTATCATTAATTGTTATTGCGATTATTTCTTGCAATTGTCTTCTTTTTGCTCAGTCGAAAGAAGATTTGCAAAATGAAAAAGCCAAATTGGAAGATGAAATCCAGCTTACAAACAAATTATTAAATCAAACTTTATCGGGCAAAAAAACATCAACGGAGCAAGTTACATTGATTAATAAAAAAATTAATGATAGAACAAAATTAATCTCAACAATTAATAAGGAAGTAAAATATCTTGATAACGACATTTCTTCAACTTCAAAAACCATCAAAGAATTGGACTATGAATTAGAGTTACTTAGAAAAGAGTATGCCGACATGATTTTACATACATGGTCGACTAAAAACACATATAAAAGGTTGTCATATATCTTTGCTTCTGAAGATTTGAATCAGGCTTTCAGGCGAATTTCGTATTTTAAATCTTATTCCGACAAAAGAAAAGAATACAGTAAAGAAATTATCAGCAAAACAAACGAATTACAAAACAAAAAGTTTACTCTTGAAAAACAAAAAGGCGAAAAGGAAAATTTAAGAGTAACAAAAGAGAAGGAAACTTCTGCTCTTCAAGCAGAAAAGGTAGAAAAAAACAACACTATTCAAAGTCTTACCAAGCAAGAAAAAGAATTGCGTAATAAGATAAAAAATCAACAAGCAGCATTATCGAAATTAAACAAAGAGATAGAGCGAATTATTGCAGAAGAAATAAAATCGCGCGGCACAAGCGGCAGACTTGAACTCACACCTGAAGAAAAGATTATCTCCGGACAGTTTGAAGGCAACAAAGGAAAATTGCCTTGGCCCTGCGAAAGAGGAATCATTTCCGAATCATTCGGTACAAAAGCGCATCCTGAATTAAAAGATATCAAGATTAATTCCACAGGAGTAGATATTCTTACCGAAGCAAAAAGTATGGCGCGTGCAATTTTCAACGGCAAAGTCACAAAAGTTACACAAATACCTCAATATAACAACGTTGTCATTATTCGCCACGGGGATTTTCTTACAGTTTACGCCAATCTCGACGAAGTTTTAGTAAGCGTAGGAGAAGAAATCAAAACCAAACAAAACATTGGCACTATTTACAGCAATAGTTCAGAGGGAACAACAAAGTTGCACTTCGAAGTTTGGAAAGGCTCTACCCTACTGGATCCCGAACATTGGATTATTAAAAGATGAAAGGCCCCATAAATCCCCTTAAAGGGACTTTTTGGAAGAAAGGAGAAGGTGACATGGAGAAAGAAGAAGGGATTAAAATTAGTAACCCCATGCAAGCGAAGCGCAACTTGGGGGATCCATACGGAAAAGGCTTACTCAGCTATCATCACGGTAAAAAAAATGCTGAATTTATCGTTGAAAGCGATATTGCAGTCACCGAGACTTGGCCTATAAGTTTGTTCTTTCGAACTTTTGACGAGATGCCGAAAATTGAGAAAAAAGCATTACAAAATGTAAACGGCAAAACACTTGATATCGGCGCCGGTGCAGGAAGTCACTCGCTCATACTTCAAGAAAAAGGCTTTGACATTACTGCCATCGACATTTCTCCCGGAGCAATTGAAGTTATGAAAGAGCGTGGCTTGAAAAATGTTTTCTTAGCAGATTTCTTTAACATAGATGAAACCGAAAAGTACGATACACTTTTAATGTTGATGAATGGAATAGGTATTGTCGGTAATATTAATAATCTCGATAGTTTCTTCTTCAAAGCAAAAAAACTATTAACAGAGAACGGGAAAATAATCTTAGACTCTTCCGACTTAATCTATCTATATGATGATTTTGAAGATCTGCCGGAAAAATATTACGGAGAAATAAATTACAAATTTATTTTTGATAATGAAGAAGGAGAAGAATTTCCTTGGTTATTCGTTGATTTCAGAACCTTAGAAAAACACGCAACAGCTAACGGTTTTGTTTGCAAAAAACTTTACGAAGACGAACATTTTATGTATTTGGTTGAATTGCGACTTGGGTAGCACACAGATGACACCGATTTAAAAAATTTACACAGATTTCTTTTTAACTTACTAATACGAAACAAAAAAATTGTGGTTATCTGTTAAATCTGTGTCATCTGTGTGTCATAATCCGCTCCTCGACATAAACCTTCAAAAACTCCACCGTACCCTTAATCCCCAATATAGATGTATCAATCATCAAATGATACGATTCAGCGGCACACCATTTTTTATCTGTAAATTTAGAGTAATACAAAGCTCTTGATCGATCACCTTTTGATATAAGCTTATCGGCTTTAGATTCATCAACACCTAATCTTTCAACAACATTTTTAATACGGAAATTTTTCGGCGCATAACAAAAAACATTGATACACTTCGCACTATCTCGCAATATATAATCGGCACATCTTCCAATAAAAACGCTATTACTTTCTTCGGAAAGCTTTTTCATCACATCCGAATTTATCTTGAAAAGGTATTCTTCCGACATTACAGCCGGAGTATTATTAACATTTACTGTGCCGCTTGTTCCTGGGAAATAATCAAATACGCGAGTAGTAATTAATGACCTTTTTTCATCGTTGGCTTTAAATAATTCTTCCGAGAAACCACTTTTTATAGCTGCCATTTTAATCAGTTCGTCATCATAAAAATTCCAATTCAGTTCTGCTGCCAAAAGTTTCCCAACTTCATGACCACCAGAGCCGAAGCTTCTTCCAATATTTACCGCAAAATTTGTCATAAAAAATAAGATTAAATACATTGCAAATGTACTACTTTTGCAAAACGAAAAAAAATATTTTGAATAAGAAAATTTTAAATTTAGCTATCCCCAACATTATCACCAATATAACTGTCCCGTTATTAGGTATGGTTGACCTTGCAATCGTTGGTCATATTGGTGATGAAAAACACATCGGCGCAATAGCTTTAGGCACAATGATTTTCAACCTCATTTATTGGAACTTCGGATTTTTGAGAATGGGCACAAGCGGATTTACCGCGCAAGCATACGGAGCTAACGACACAAAGGAATGCTTGAAAATTTTAGTACGAGGAAGCGCCATTGCTGTTTCCATTGCAACTCTACTAATTCTTTTACAGTCGCCAGTCGGTTGGCTGTCGGGAAAGCTGATTAAAGGTTCTGAAGATACAATAAATTTAGCCCTCAGCTATTTCTATATTCGTATTTGGGCAGCACCTGCAACACTCGGATTATACGTTCTAAAAGGTTGGTTTATCGGAATGCAAAATGCTAAATATCCGATGATTGTTGCAATAACCTTGAATGTTGTCAATATTATTTTCAGCTTGATTTTTGCCGTCGTTTTAAAGCTCGGAATCAGAGGTGTAGCAATGGGAACAGTTTTAGCTCAATACAGCGGACTCATTATCGCGATAATTCTCTGGATAAAAAAATACGGTTATCTTAGAAAGGATATCGAAATAAAAGAAAGTTTGAAGTTTCAAGAGATGAAAACTTTTTTCAAAGTCAACAGCGACATCTTTTTACGTACTTTGTGTTTAGTTGCAGTGTTCACATTTATTCCGGCAATATCAGCATCTATGGGCGACAGAATCTTAGCTGTAAATACTTTGTTGATGCAACTTTTTACTTTGTTTTCCTACATCATGGATGGGTTTGCTTACGCTGGTGAAGCTTTGGTTGGAAAATATATCGGCGCAAAAGACAATCGTTCATTACAACAGTCTGTGAAATTATTATTACGATGGGGAATTATCATAACAATCGCTTTCACATTGATTTATCTTTTCTGGGGAAGAAATATCTTGTCATTATTAACCAACAATCGAGAAGTTATTAATACTGCAATGGAATATATCATCTGGAGTCTATTAGTTCCTATTTGCGGTTTTGCTGCATTTCTTTTCGATGGAATTTACATTGGAGCAACAGAATCCAAAACTATGAGAAACTCTATGTTTATTGCAACCGCTGTATTTTTTATTTTGTATTTCGTTTTAATTAATACTATGGGGAACAATGGATTATGGATTGCATTCTTGTTTTATTTAGCTTTCAGAGGTGGTTTATTATGGTTAATGGCACCTAAAAAAATAAAAGTTTCATGATTTTTAAATTCCAACAATTTGAACTTTCGCATTCGAAGAGTACAATGAGAGTAGGTACAGATGCCGTAGTACTCGGAGGATATCTATCAAAACTTATTGCCGACAAAGAAAACATTTCAAAAATTTTAGATATCGGAACAGGTTGCGGAGTTCTTGCGCTTATCTCAGCACAAAAGTTTCCAAACGCAGAAATCACTGCTATAGATATTGATGAAAATTCATTTAATGAGGCAACAGAAAATTTCATCAATTCTCCTTGGAGCAATAGAATGGAAACAAAACATATTTCATTGCAAAATTTTCATCAAAATCACAAAAAGAAATTTGATTTAATAATATCCAATCCACCGTATTTTGAAAATTCTTTAAAGTCGGGAAATCAATTAAAAGATTTAGCGCGACATAATGATAATCTGCCGTTTAATGTTCTTGCATTTTGCGTTGAAGAATTAATGAGCAAAGAAGGTAAATTTATTTGTATTCTTCCCACATCCGAAGCGCGCGGATTTATACGAACCGCTTTGATTGAGGGATTATTTTGCAATCAAACTGTTGAAATATTTTCTAAAGGAAACGATGAAAATCCGAAAAGAATGATTTTAGTATTTCAAAAAAATAAGGAAGAACGAATTAATGACAGATTTGTTATTGGAGATGAAAAGTATAATGATATTATTGGTGATTTGTTGATTTAGCAATATGACAGAATCCGTCACTCGTCACCCGTCACCCGTCACTCGTCACCCATCACTCGTCACCCGTCACCCGTCACTTTCAAGCTTTTTACAACAAAAAACTTGCATATTTTAAAAAATTATATTATTTTTGCAGCGCAAATTTATAATGATTAAGATGTTGATTTTGAGGGGATGCAAGAATCCCCTTCTTTTTTGCCTTTAATTTATGATAGATAATAAAGAAATAATAACATTAGTAAATGATTTTTTTGTTGATTCTGATATCTTCGCAGTGGAGATAAATGTTTCTGATAAAAATAATATTGAAATATATCTCGATAGTGATACTTTTGTTACTATCGACAACTGTGTGGCTTTAAACCGACATATTGAAAGTAATTTCGACCGTGATAAAGAAGATTATAATCTGATGATTAGCTCAGCTGGCGTTACATCGCCGTTTACTGTTATCAGACAATATCGAAAAAACATCGGCAAGGAAGTTATTGCAACGTTTAACGACGAAAAAATCGTAAAAGGTATTCTCAAAAATGTTTCTGACCAAGGCTTTACTCTTACAAAACAAACATTATCGAATGTAAAGAAAGGACAAAAAGCTAAAGTTAAAGCGGAAGAAGACATCTTTTTAAATTTTAATGATGTAAAAATAACAAAGCTATTTTTTGATTTTAAATAAATATAAATAACCAATGGAAAGTATTAATTTAGTTGAATCGTTTTCCGAATTTCAGGAGTTTAAAAACATTGATAGAACCACTATGATGAGAATCTTAGAGGACGTTTTCAGAAGTATGCTCGTGAAAAAATACGGCACTGATGAAAATATTGATGTGATTGTCAATGTTAATCGCGGCGACTTTGAAATATGGAGAACACGACTCATTGTTGAAGATAATGAAGTAGAAGACCCAAACCTACAAATTGCTTATTCCGAAGCAATTAACACAGAACCCGATTATGAGGTGGGTGAAGACTTCGTGGAAAGTATCAGCATTAGCCACTTTGGAAGACGCGATATTTTAGCTATCCGCCAAAGCCTAAGCGCTAAGGTGCAAGAATATGAGAAAAACAGTATCTACAAAAAATACGTTGATAAAGTCGGCGAAATTGTTACAGGCGAAGTTTACCAAGTATGGAAAAGAGAAATGCTCATTTTAGACGATGAAGGTATTGAATTAATTCTTCCAAAAACTGAACAAATACCTGAAGATTATTACCATAAAGGCGATATCATTCGCGCAGTAGTATCAAGGGTTGAACTGAGAAATAATATCCCATATATTATCTTATCAAGAACATCACCGGTATTCCTTGAACGTTTGTTCGAAGCTGAAGTTCCGGAAGTTTTCGACGGATTAATCACTATTAAGAAAATTGTTAGAATTCCGGGTAAACGAGCTAAAATTGCAGTCGAATCTTATGACGACCGCATAGATCCTGTAGGAGCTTGCGTCGGAATGAAAGGATCTCGTATCCACGTTATAGTTCGCGAATTAAAAAGCGAAAATATTGACGTGGTAAATTATACAAACAATCCTACCCTTTTCATAACAAGAGCATTAAGTCCGGCAAAAATTTCTTCCGTTGTTCTTCATAATGATACGAAAAAAGCTGATGTGTATATGGACCCCGATCAAGTATATTATGCAATCGGTAAAAATGGGTATAATATTAAATTAGCAAGTAAACTAACCGGTTATGATATCGATGTTTACAGAGAATCTGATGTTGACGACGTTAATCTTGATCTTTTCACCGATGAAATCGAACCATGGATCATTGATGTTCTTAAAGGAATCGGTTGTGATACGGCACGTAGCGTTATGGAATTGAATTTTGACGACTTGATGAAACGTACCGATTTGGAAGAAGAAACTCTTAGAGACGTATTGAAAATTCTTGAAGCAGAATTTGAAGAATAATTATTAATATAAATTATAATATGGCAGACGAAACAAAAGCAGTAAGGTTAAACAAAATAGCAAAAGAATTTAATGTTGGTACAAGTACCGTCATTGAATTCTTGAGGAAAAAGGGTTATAAGGAGGATTTTAACCCGACTTCCAAATTGGATGAAACTATGATAAAGTTGGTTACCAACGAATTTCAAAGCGATAAAACCATGAAGGAAGAATCGGATAAGATAACTTTGTCTTATGCTAAAAAAACTCAAACTATAGATGAAGTTGAAAAGGTTGAAAAAGTCGCTGAAAAAAGTGATACTGAAAATGATAAAACAGAATATATCATTAAAGGTACAACTATTAGTACTCCAAAACCGGTAAGTCAAAAACCTACTACTGTTGAAAAAACAGAACAAACACCTACGATTTCTCAAGAAGCTGAAAAAGAAAGTTTACCCGTTGACAAATCTGTTGAAAAGAAAGAAGAAAAAGAAGAAAAACCTGCTGCTATACCTACTGCCAAAATCGAAAAAACTGCCGAAAAAGAAGATTCTTCTAAAACAACAACTGCTGATAATGACATCTTCCAAATAGAAATAGAAAAAACTACTCCTAAGGTAATCGGTAAAATTGACTTGGATTCTGTTAAAGATAATGGAAAGAAGAAAAAGACTGCCGAAAAAACTGAAGAGAAAAAGAAAAAAACAAGCAAAAAGGAAGAAAAAATTGTTGAAGAAAAAGTAAAGAAAGATATTACTACAACAAAATCAACAAAAACCGCAACAACAGAAACCAAAGTTCAAGAGACAGAGAAAAAACCTGAAATTGAAGAACCTAAAGAAGTTATTGTAGAAACAGCTACAAAAGAAGAAGTTAAAGAAAAAGAAACTCCAAAAGTTGAAAGTACTCCTTTAAAAGAAACTAAAGAAGAAAAAGTTGTTGTTGAAGTTGTTACCGAAGAACAAAAACCTGAGCCTAAAGAAGAAGGAAAACCCGAAATATTCGATATTAGAGCTCCTAAACTTACAGGACCAAAAATAATCGGTAGAGTTGAACTTCCTGTTGAAAAACCAAAAGAGCCTAAGGCTGAACATGGTGAAGGCGGTAAAAAGAAAAAACGGAAAAGAATTAAAAAAGAAAGTACCGATTTTGTTAATCCTAATAAAGCCGGAGCTCTTGAAAAACCAAGCGGCGATAAAGAAAAAACCGGTCAACAACAACAATCTCAACAACAAAATGCAGGTAAGAAATCTAAAAAGAAAAAAGATTTCAAAAAGAATGTTATTTCTGATGAAGAAATCCAAAAACAAGTTAGCGAGACTTTAAAAGAACTCGAACATAAAACTAAAAATAAATCGGCAAAACGTAGAAGAGATAAACGTGACTTTAAAGAGGAAGAACGTCGCCGTTTAATTGAAGTTCAAGAAGCGGAAAAATCTACTCTTAAAGTTACAGAGTTTGTCACGGTTAACGAACTTGCCAATTTGATGAATGTTAACGTAATGCAAGTAATTCAAACTTGTCTCAACCTTGGTGTTATCGTGTCTATCAACCAACGACTTGATGCTGAAACAATGACTGTTGTTGCTGATGAGTTTGGTTACGACATTGAATTTGTTGATGCAGAACTCAACGAAAACATCACCGTTGATGAAGACGAAGATGAAGGCGACCGCGTAACTCGTAATCCTGTCGTTACAGTTATGGGACACGTTGACCATGGTAAAACATCTTTGCTCGACAATATTAGAAAAACCAATGTTATCGCGGGTGAAGCCGGCGGTATCACACAACATATCGGCGCTTATGAAGTTCACCTTCCAAGCGGAAGAAGTATCACATTCTTGGATACTCCCGGTCACGAAGCATTTACAGCTATGCGTGCCCGCGGCGCCAAACTTACCGATATCGCTATCATCGTTGTCGCTGCCGACGACCGCGTGATGCCTCAAACTGTTGAAGCTATTAACCACGCCCAAGCTGCCAACGTACCTATCGTTATCGCTATTAATAAAATAGATAAACCAAGTGCTAATCCGGAAAAAATCAAGGAAGAACTTTCTGCAATCAGAATTCTTGTTGAAGATTGGGGCGGCAAATATCAGAGCCAGGAAATATCAGCAAAACAAGGTATAAACTTAGATCTTCTCTTAGAAAAAGTTTTACTGGAAGCTGATATGCTCGACCTAAAAGGTAATCCTAACAAACGCGCTGAAGGTACTGTTATCGAATCTTCTTTAGATAAAGGAAGAGGTTATGTTGCGAAAATGCTCGTTCAAGACGGAACTTTGCATCATGGAGATATTGTCGTTGCAGGAAGTCACTACGGAAAGGTTAAAGCTTTGTTCAATGATAGAAATAAAAAAGTTGACGCATCAGGTCCTTCTACTCCTGTATTAATGCTCGGATTAAACGGCGCTCCACAAGCAGGCGACAGCTTTACGGTATTCAAAAACGAACACGACGCAAAAGCGCTGGCTAATAAACGAATTCAACTTCAACGCGAAATCGGACTGAGAACACAAAAACATATTACACTCGATGAAATCGGTCGTAGAATCGCTATCGGCGACTTCAAAGAACTTAACATTATCGTTAAAGCCGATGTTGACGGTTCTATCGAAGCACTCTCAGATTCGTTGTTAAAACTTAGCAACCCTGAAGTTCAAGTTAATGTTATCCATAAATCTGTCGGACAAATTACTGAGAACGACGTAATGTTGGCTTCGGCATCAAATGCAATTATCGTAGGATTCCAAGTACGTCCTTCGCTCGGCGCTCGTAGATTAGCAGAACAAGAACAAATAGATATTCGTACTTACTCTGTTATCTACAAAGCTATCGAAGAAATTAAAGACGCTATTCAAGGGATGCTTTCTCCGGAAATCGAAGAACGTATCACTTGTAATGTTGAAATTCGCGAGGTTTATAAGATATCTAAAGTCGGAAGCGTTGCCGGTTGTATGGTACAAAGCGGTGTAATTACAAGAAATACGAGAATTCGTTTAATCCGTGATGGAATTGTAATTTACACCGGACATCTCGGCTCACTGAAACGGTTTAAAGATGATGCTAAAGAAGTTAAATCCGGATACGAATGCGGATTAAACATCGAGAATTTTAACGATATAAAAGTTGGCGATATTATTGAGGGCTTTGAAGAAGTAAAAATTCAAAGAACTTTATAATAAACTGAAATAGATTGTCATGGCAGATTTCTCAAAAGTATTTCTAAAACCTAACAGAGAGAAATCAATCCTGAGAAAACATCTTTGGATATTCTCTGGAGCTGTATATGGCGTGTCTAAGGAACTTCAAGACGGCGAAATAGTCGAAGTGTTTTCCCATGATAAACAATATCTTGCAACAGGACATTTTCAAAATGGTTCTATCTGCGTGAGAATATTTTCTTTCAATAAAATTGATAAGGAAAAAATTAATGATTTCTGGAAAGAAGCAATCACTAATGCTATTAATCGTCGCAAAGTTCTAAATCTTTTTGATAATCCTAATACCAATTCATTCAGATTAATTCACGGTGAAAGTGATTTGATGCCCGGACTGATTGCTGACTATTACAACGAAGTTGTTGTTTTACAAGCTCATTCGGTAGGAATGCTTGAACTTTTACCTGTTTTGACCGAAGTTCTAAAAGATGTTTTAAAAGAAAAGCTCGTTGCTGTTTACTCTAAAAGTGGTTCAACAATAAAGCAAACTGAAGATAATGACTTGAAAGAAGGATTTCTTTACGGCTCAGCTGATGAAATAACTTTCACTGAAAATGATATGAAATTTCATCTTGATTTGGTAAAAGGACAAAAAACCGGATTTTTTCTCGACCAACGTGATAATAGGAAAATACTTTCAGAATATTGTAAAGGCAAAAGTGTTCTCAATGTCTTCGGATATACCGGAGCCTTCTCCGTTGCTGCATTTGCCGGCGGCGCATCAAAAGTTGTTACCGTTGATGTCTCGGAAAATGCTATCGAGATGGCAAATAGAAATATTGAACTTAACTTCGGTAAAAATGTCGAACATCAGGGAGTTGTTGCAGATGCTTTTGAATTTTTAAAAAATAACGAAGAAAAATTCGATATAGTAATTCTCGATCCGCCAGCTTTTGCAAAACATCTTGATGCTAAGAACAATGCAATGAAAGCATACCGAAGATTAAATGCAGCAGGATTTAATAAGCTGAACAGAAACGGATTGCTCTTTACTTTTTCCTGTTCACAAGTTATTACTAAACCGGATTTTTTTACCGCCATCTATAATGCTGCCGGCGACTCGAAGAAACAAACTTCGATAGTGCATCAGCTTCATCAGGCACCTGACCATCCGATAAATATTTTTCATCCCGAAACAGAATACCTCAAAGGTTTAGTACTGTTAACGGATTAATTTTATTCAAATTAAAAAAATGAAATCAGCAGAAGAAATAAAACAAATTGCAATAGATACAATCAATCATGAAGCCAATTCCATTAAAAATTTGGCAAATTACATTGATGAAAGCTTTATTAATGCAGTTAATACAATATTAGAAACCAAAGGAAAGGTTGTAGTTACAGGAATCGGCAAAAGTGGAATTGTTGCAAACAAGATAGTTTCCAGCTTAAATTCTACCGGCACTTATGCGCAATTTCTTCATGCAGGTGAAGCTATTCACGGCGACTTAGGAATGATAAGCAAACATGACTGCGTTATTTGTATTTCTTGTAGTGGTGAAACTCCTGAAATAAAATTACTTCTACCACTTTTAAAAACTGCCGCTAATAAAGTTATTGCAATTACCGGAAATAAAACTTCTTATTTGGCACAAGAATCTGATATTGTTTTGTGTTCCAACGTTCAAAAAGAAGCTTGCCCTAATAATCTTGCTCCCACCGCCAGCAGCACCGCACAATTAGTTATCGGCGATGCGCTTGTAGTTGCGCTTATGGAATGTAAAGGTTTTACCGCTAATGATTTTGCAAAAGTTCATCCGGGAGGAGCTTTAGGAAAAAAACTGTACTTAAAAGTATCCGATTTATATAAAAGAAACAACAAACCTCTTGTCAATATTAATGATGATATTAAAACTATCATTTATGAGATTTCCTCTAACTGTCTCGGAGTTGCAGCAGTACTTGACAACAACAAGCTTATTGGAGTAATTACCGATGGCGATTTAAGACGAATGATGTCGAAGTTTGATGATATCAACAATATTAAAGCTAATGATATTATGACCGACGCGCCTAAAACAATTGAGGAAGATGTATTGGTTGTTAATGCTTTGGAGACAATGAGAAAAAATTCAATTACACAACTTTTGGTTGTGGATAAAGAAAATAATTATATTGGAGTAATTCATATTCATGATATACTTCGCGAAGGAATAATTTAATTATTATGGATAGAAAAGACATTCTTCAATTTATTGATTTAACTACGCTAAGCGTTGATGATAATTACGAAGTTATTTACAAACTCTGTAATAAGGCTAAAGAAAACAATGTTGCTGCTGTTTGCACTTATCCTAATTTTGTTGCGCAAACAAAAGAGTTGCTCGCTGGAAGTAATGTTAAATCTGCTTCCGTTGCGGGATGTTTTCCATCGGCACAATCAGATATTGACATTAAAACTGCGGAAGTTGAATACGCCGTAAAATCAGGTGCAGACGAAATCGATATGGTAATCTCAGTTGGTAAATTGCTCGAAGGAAATACAGAAGAAGTTCTATCTGAAATCAAAGCAATAAAGAGAGTTTGTGGTTCGGCAAAATTAAAATGCATCATTGAAACCGGAGCATTAAAAACAAGGAAAGACATTGTTCTCGCTTCAGAATTAGCTATTGAGGGCGGTGCAGATTTTATTAAAACTTCCACAGGAAAAATAAGTCCGGCAGCAACTATCGAAGCATCAGTTTATATATTAGAAGTTATTAAGCAATATTACTCACAAACCGGCATTAAAATCGGATTTAAAGCCGCAGGTGGAATCGCAACATACGAAGAAGCAAAGGAATACATAAAATTAGTAGAAACAATTCTCGACAAAGATTGGTTACAACCAAATCTATTTAGAATAGGTGCAAGTAGATTGGTTGATGATTTGAAGATTTGAAGATTGGGTTGTCATTTCATCACTCATCGCCCTTCTTCTTTTCCGTCATTATCAACTTATCGATTTCCGCTTCGATAACCGATAATCTGTTTACAACATCTTCATTGACAACATTAGCGATATCAATAGCATCATGATAGTAATAGACTAAACTCGTATCGTATCGAGCTTTATCAATATTATTGATTTCGAAATAGCAATTAAAATACTTTGTTGCATATTTCGGAGTATTCGGTTTTTTAGTGTTTTCGTAAGCAATTATTCCTTCAATTATGTGATGATCAACAAGGATATTTATCACCGAATCTTTTGCCATAACGTAAGGAGGTACTTTATTTCGCTTACATGATGAACCCGCCAAACATGTTGCAATAATACATATCAGCAATAAAATATTGAAAGTTTTTTTCATCAAAAGATTAATTACCGACTTCAGAAATATATTTTAACCTCATCAAACGAATTTCTTCTTCGGTATATTCATTTTCACCGAGTTCAACGAGAGCATCTTGAATAGAATCGGTATGAGCTTCACTGAAATAATCGATAATTTCTTCTTGATGTTCGAGGTCTATATTCTCATTGATATAATAATCGATATTTAATTTTGTTCCCGAAGCAACAATACTTTCCATTT
Source organism: Odoribacter sp. OttesenSCG-928-L07 (assembly GCA_030265965.1). Classification (GTDB taxonomy): domain Bacteria; phylum Bacteroidota; class Bacteroidia; order Bacteroidales; family BM520; genus RGIG7150. The sequence continues at coordinate 84,982 of JAJDHA010000001.1, read as the reverse complement.
CCGTCAGTAATTCATCCAACTCGATACCCTTAGTATAAGCTATATCGTCTAAAGAAAGTTTTCTGTCGATACTTTGAATGATGTACACTTTGAGTCCGGATTTATTAATTACCGATTTAACAACCATATCATTCGGACGTATAATATCATTTTCTTCGACATATACTTTGATAAGATCGAGGAAAGGTTTTCCGTATTTTGCGGCTTTACCTTGTCCAACACCTGTGATATTCGTAAGTTCCGCCATTGTAATCGGGTATTGAATTGCCATATCTTCGAGTGATGGATCTTGGAAGATAACAAATGGCGGCAAGTTTTCTTTTTTGGAGATATCTTTTCTCAAATTTTTCAACAGAGAGAAAAGTACTTTATCGCAAGAGCTTGTTTTATGATCTCCAGAAACAATCATATCTTCATTCTCTTCATCTTCTTCGGGTTCGCGCGTGAAAGTTACAGCATAAGGTTCTTCCAAAAATTCAAGACCTTTTTCGCTAATTTTCAGCAAGCCATAATTTTCAATATCTTTACTAATAAAATTCCCAACCAAAGCATGTCTGATAACATTAAGCCAATATTTCTCGCTATTAGACGAGCCTTTCCCAAACATTGGCAACTTATTATGTTTGCACTGTTTAATTGTCGTATTATTTTCTCCTAAAATAATATTGAGGATATGGTTTTCTTTAAATTGACCTTTAATTTCTTGAACAGTTTCGAGAACAAGAATCAGGTCGTCTTGAGCATCATAAGTTTCTTTAGGTTTAATGCAATTATCACAATTATGACAATTATCATCTTTATATGTTTCACCAAAATAATGAAGTAATTGTTTTCTTCTACATATTGCAGTATCAGCATAAGCAATAGTTTCTTGTAATAATTGCGCGGATATTTCTTTTTCCGCAACAGTTTTCTTTGCCATAAATTTTTCTAATTTCAAAATATCATCATAAGAATAAAAAGCGATACAATTACCTTCACCGTCGTCTCTGCCTGCTCTACCTGTTTCTTGGTAATAGCCTTCCAGACTTTTTGGAATATCGTAATGAATCACAAATCTTACATCCGGCTTGTCGATACCCATACCAAAAGCGATAGTTGCGACTATAACATCGACTTCTTCCATAAGAAACATATCTTGATTTCTTTTTCTGGTAGTGGAATCTAAACCGGCATGATAAGGTAAAGCTTTAATATTATTAACAGTAAGTACTTCGGCAATTTCTTCTACTTTTTTTCTGCTGAGGCAGTAGATAATTCCCGATTTACCTTGATTATTTTTTATATACTTAATAATTTCTTTTACAACGTCTTTATCTTTTGAACGAACTTCATAATACAGATTTGGTCTATTGAATGATGTTTTAAAAAGATTAGCATTCAACATATTGAGATTTTTCTGTATATCTTGCTGAACTTTTGGAGTTGCAGTTGCCGTTAGAGCAATTATTGGAACCTTTTGTCCGATTGCATCAACTATTGGACGTATTCTTCTGTATTCCGGTCTGAAATCATGCCCCCATTCTGAAATACAATGTGCTTCATCAATAGCATAAAAAGATATATTAACTTTTTTAAAGAAGGAAATTTTATCTTCTTTAGTAAGAGATTCAGGTGCAACATACAATAGTTTTGTTTTGCCACTTAGCACATCATCTTTCACTTGCTGTGTTTCTGTACGTGTTAATGATGAGTTGAGAACATGTGCGATACCTTTTTCTTGACCGAAATTTCTGATTGCATCAACTTGATTCTTCATCAAGGCTATCAAAGGAGAAATAATAATTGCAGTACCTTCGCTAATAATCGCCGGTAATTGATAACACATCGACTTTCCGCTACCGGTAGGCATTATGACAAAAGTATCATGTCCATCCAAAACACTTCTGATGATAGCTTCTTGATCTCCTTTGAAGCTATCAAAACCGAATACTTTCTTCAGTAAATCATGAAGAGAATACTGATCCATCTTTGTCATTTGAATATTTTTTGTTTAAAAACTATTGTACAAATATAATACTTTTTAATTGAAATGATATTTTTCCAAATATATATTCAAAAATTCTTTAACATTTTCTTCAACTCTCTCTAAAACATTACTTATATCTGTTCTAATGAACTCTTTACCGGTAATATTTTCATATAATTCTATATATCTTTCGCTGATATTATTCACAATCTCAGGTGTCATTTCAGGTATTTTTTGTCCTTCTTGACCACTAAAACCGTTATCAAGCAGCCATTGTCTGACAAATTCTTTGGATAACTGTTTTGGTTGTTTACCTTCTTTAATACATTCTTCATAACCTTCTTTGTAAAAATATCTTGAAGAGTCTGGAGTATGAATTTCATCAATAAGGAAGATTTCATTATTCTTTTTGCCGAACTCATATTTTGTATCAACGAGAATTAGTCCGCGTTTATCTGCAATTTCACAACCTCTTTGATAAAGTCGTCGTGTATAATCTTCCAACTTGATATAGTCTTCTTCACTTACGAGTCCTTGTTTAATAATTTCTTCACGCGAGATATCTTCATCATGGCCTTCATCAGCTTTTGTTGTAGGAGTGATAATTGGTTCCGGAAATTTTTCATTTTCTTTCATTCCTTCGGGAAGAGGAATTCCGCAGAGAGTTCTTTTACCTGCCTTATATTCTCTCCATGCGTGACCGGTAAGATATCCGCGAATAACCATTTCAACTTTAAACGGTTCGCATAAAATGCCGAATGTAGCCATCGGATCCGGTAAAGCTATTTTCCAATTTTGAACAATATCTTCAGTAGAATCTAAAAACATATCAGCTATCTGACTGAGAACTTGTCCTTTGTATGGAATTCCTTTTGGTAAAACAACATCAAATGCAGAAATTCTATCTGTAGCAATCATCAATAAATATTTATCTTCAATATTGTAAACATCTCTAACCTTTCCGTGATAAATATTTTTTACACCTTCAAAATCAAAATCTGTTCTTAAAATTACATCATTCATAATTACATTTCATTAATTAATATCATATTTTTCGTATGCTTTGACAATGGACGTCACTAATTTATGTCTCACAATATCTTTTTCATTAAGATGAATAAAATCGATACCTTCAATATTTTTCAAAATTTTATCTGCATTAAGCAGTCCGCTCGCAGATTTTTTCGGAAGGTCTATTTGAGTAATATCTCCTGTAATAATAAACTTTGAATCTTCGCCCATTCGAGTCAAAAACATTTTAAGTTGTTTATCGGTAGCATTTTGCGCCTCGTCGAGTATAGCGTATGCGTTATTCAAGGTTCTACCTCTCATAAACGCCAAAGGAGCTATTTCAATTGTGCCGTCTTCCAAATAAGATTTCAATTTTTGTGATGGAAGCATTTCGTTTAATGCATCATAAAGCGGGCGGAGATATGGGTCTAATTTTTCTTTAAGGTCGCCGGGGAGGAAACCAAGATTTTCGCCTGCTTCAACAGCCGGACGAGTTAAGATAATTCTTCTTATCTCTTTATTTTTCAACGCACGAACGGCAAGAGCAACAGCTGTAAATGTTTTCCCGGAGCCTGCCGGACCAATTGCAAAAAGTAAATCGTTGGAATCAATCGACTTAACCATTACTTTCTGATTTTTAGTTCTCGCCTTAATTAAATTGCCGTTTTTGCCATACAAAATCAAATCATTATCCTTTAAAGGTAAATTTTCTTTTTCCTCCATTACTAAACATTCCACAAGGTCTTTCTCAGTAATCTGACCATAACTATCGATCTGCAATAAAAGCATATCAATATATTTTTCAAATGCAATTCTATCTTCTTCAGCGCCGACAACCTTTATCAGTTCGCCGCGTGCAATGATTTTTAACTTCGGAAACAATTGCTTTATTTTCGTAAGATATACATCCTGTGTGCCGTAAATTGCTATCGGATCATAATTTGAAAGATTAATAATACTTTCTGACATTCTCTATTTTTAGATTAACTTTTTTAATTACTTTTGTAAACGATTACAAAGGTATATTTTTTTTTGATTGTATTATATTGATGGTAAAAAAAATTATAACATTACTTACAGACTTTGGAAATAAAGATCATTATGTTGCTGCTATTAAAGGCACAATATTTTCGAGATTGCCTGATGTAAATATTGTCGACATAAGTCATGATATTACGCCTTTCAATACTCGTGAAGCTGCTTTTGTGTTGAGTAACAGCTACAAATTTTTTCCAAAAGGTACAATACACATCATTGGTGTTAATTCGGAAGCCTCAATTGAGACGCCTCATATTTTAGTAAAAGCCGATGACCAATTTTTCATTTGCGCTGATAATGGTATTTTGCCTATCGTGTTTTATAATAAAGAAGTCAGCATTTATGAAATAGATTTTATACAGGAATCTCCGGTTTTTACATTTTCTACAAAAGATGTCTTTGCAGAAATTGCTATTTTGATTGCTGCAGGTGAAAATTATTCGCAATATCTTCGTAAACAAGAAGGATTTAAAAAGAATTACATAACATTTCAACCCATTATTAATGGAGATATACTTCAAGGACACATATTGTTAATAGACAATTATCAAAATATTATTACAAATATTACTAAAGAAATATTTCAAAATTTTGTAAAGAAATCCCCATATGAGATATTAGTTACGTCCAATAAAATCGGAAAAATATCCACCGGATATTCAGATGCAAAAGAAGCCGATATTGTTGTTCTTTTCGGTTCGCACGGATATCTTGAAGTTGCAATGAACAAATCAAACGGCGCCGAACTGCTCGGAATCGATTACCGCTCCAATATTTTGGTACAAAGGTATTGATTTGTGATGTGATGATGTGGTGATGTGATAATTAGGTGATATGATGATGTGGGGAAGATTTGATGAAAATACAAAAGCCCCCTTTAGATTTAGGGGCAAAATGATGAGATGATTATCCCCATAGGGGATTCCGAACGGTAGCCCGATAATTGCCAACACCCCCCCGCACGCCGTAGGTTTCATCAAATCTTCAAATCTTCAAATCTTCAAATTATTTGATTTCGCTGCCGGGATTGAAATCTTCTATTGGGGAGACAAAACAAAGTTTTCCTTCGCTGTTTTCTGCCATTAAAATCATTCCTTCGGATTCTATTCCGCGTAGATTTCTTGGGGCAAGATTCACGAGAATACTAACATTTTGTCCGATTATTTCTTCCGGATTGTAAAATTCGGCGATTCCTGAGACTACAGTACGGATATCAATACCGGTATCTATTTTTAGTTTGAGCAGTTTGTTAGCTTTTGGAACTTTTTCAGCTTCAAGTATTTTTCCGGTTCTAATATCTATTTTCACGAAATCATCAAAACAAATTGTTTCTTTTTGTGGAGACACTTTGATTTCTTCGCTTTCTTTATCATTAGCGGTTTTTATTTGTTCCAATCTGTTGATTTGATATTCAATATCTTTATCTTCAATTTTTTCGAAAAGTAGAACAGGTTCTCCGAGTTTATGTTCAGGCTCAAGAAGGTCGGTATTACCGGCTTTAAACCATTTCATACTCGGCAAGTTCAACATTCTGAATATTTTTTCAGATGTGAAAGGCAAAAATGGCGCTGAAACAACAGCAAGATTTGCGCATATTTGAAGAGCAATATTCAAAACCGTTTGCACACGTTCAGGATTGTCTTTGAAAGTTTTCCACGGTTCTGTTTCTGTAAGATATTTATTACCAAGTCGAGCAAGACTCATCATCTCGCTCAAAGATTCTCTGAATTTGAAATTATCAAGACTATTTTCAATTCTTGTAGGAATACATTTCAGCTCTTCCAAAGTAGAAATATCAATTTCTTCAAATTTATTTCTTGGAGGAACAAAGCCATCGAAATATTTTTGTGTCAGCACTAAAGTTCTATTAATAAAATTTCCGAAAATAGCGACAAGTTCGCTGTTATTTTTTGTTTGGAAATCTTTCCAAGTGAAGTCATTATCCTTTGTTTCGGGTGCATTTGCTGTAAGAACATATCTCAGCACATCTTGTTTATCCGGAAAATCTACAAGATATTCGTGTAACCATACTGCCCAATTTCTGGATGTAGATATTTTGTCACCTTCTAAATTTAAAAACTCAAAGGCAGGAACGTTGTCGGGAAGAATATAAGAGCCTTCTGCTTTCAACATTGTTGGGAAAATAATGCAGTGAAATACAATATTATCTTTACCAATGAAGTGTATTAATCGTGTATCTTTATCTTTCCAATATTTTTCCCAATCATTAGTCAATTCTTTTGTAGCAGAAATATAACCGATCGGTGCATCAAACCAGACATAAAGTACTTTACCGTTTGCATCTTTCAGAGGCACTTTCACTCCCCAATCAAGATCGCGGGTAACAGCACGCGGATGTAGTCCGGCATCAAGCCACGACTTACATTGACCATAAACATTAACCTTCCATTCTTTATGTTCGTTTAAGATCCATTCTTTGAGCCAATCTTCATATCTATCCAAAGGCAAGTACCAATGTTTTGTTTCTCTTAAAATAGGAGCGCTACCGCTAATTGTAGATTTAGGCTCAATCAAATCTCGAGCATTCAAAGAAGTGCCGCAGCTTTCGCATTGGTCGCCGTAAGCTTTTGGGTTTCCGCAAATCGGACAAGTTCCTGTAATGTATCTATCCGCCAGAAACTGTTTAGCTTCCTCATCATAATATTGTTCTTCCGTATCTTCAATAAGTTTTCCGTCATTATACAATTTGAGGAAAAACTCCGATGCCGTTTCTTTATGTATTTCGTTTGATGTGCGCGAATAAACGTCAAAAGATATTCCAAATTCCGCGAAAGATTTCTTAATAATATTGTGATATCTATCCACTATATCCTGCGGGGTAACACCTTCTTTTCTAGCTTTAATAGTTATAGGCACTCCATGTTCGTCAGAGCCGCCGATAAATACCACATCCGTGCCGATAGATCTCAAATATCTGACATAAATATCAGCAGGAATATATACTCCGGCAAGGTGGCCAATGTGTAAAGGACCGTTTGCATACGGCAAAGCAGTTGTTACTGTATATCTTTTAAAATTATTCATGTATTAAAATTTTTGCAAAATTACTTCTTTTTATTAAAAAAGCTTCATTTATTTTTCTACTAATTAGCCTCTTCCTTAGAAAATTCAAGGTTTTAACAAAAAAAGTTTTCTAAAAACTTGTTTTATTTAATATTTATTAACACCTTTGGAGTCGTTTTTTGAAATTTTTATAGTTTCAAAAGTTGTTTTAATAAAAAGCAAATATTGATATTTTATTATTAGATAAAATTCTATTTATCAATACAATAATTACAATGTCATTATCCGTTTTAAGTTAGAATAAAAAATTCTATAAATATTAGATTTGTTGATTTGCGACAATTTTGAGTCATTTTGAAATGAATTTAGTGGAGAAATATTATAAAATTTGTCATTAATAAGACGAAATTAAAAAGTATAAACGAAATATATTATATTAAAATGAAAAAGTTTTTGTTATCATTTTTTTCTGTGTTAATGCTAATGTTTATTACATGCACTAACACTTTTGCCAATAATAATTCTTTAAACAATCCTGATAAAGAAAATGTTTTTGGAAAATCGGATTCGCGGGCTGATTTTACAGTTACAATTACTGCTTCCGAAACAAGTCCTATTTGTTCTAATGCAATTGCCGGAGGTATGGTTACCTTTACAGCTAACATTACTGGGACACCGACTCCTGATTATTCCGTACAATGGATTGGTGCAATAAAAAGCTCTAATGATTTGGTAGCTACATTAACCATTGCACCTGAAACTTGTAATAGAACCTACAATATTTCGGTTACCATAATAGATGCCGATGGAGATACAGCTGCCGCTCAAACAACTTTCATCGTAGAAGACAATGAACCACCTACTATTACCGGCACTTTATCAGCTCAATTTCTTGAAGGCTGCCACCCTGATGATCTTGTAACTATTTATCCCGCAGAAGATAATATTGCTTCCTTGATTGCATCATTTGGTTTGGCTATTACCGATAATTGTTCAATAGATAGTGACCTATTTACTGTTACACATATAGATCGTCCTGAAAATGCATGCCAATCAGAAATTACAAGAATATATACTATTACAGATGCTTGCGGTAATTCAACAACCATCTCACAAAATATTATATTAACGAGACCTCCTTTTACAATTAATCCGGATCCGGATCCGAAAGATATTGAGTGTATAGCCCAAGCTGTTCCACCACCACTCACTGTTGTTCCTAATGATTGTGGTGATAGTATTCCACCTGTTCTACTTTCTATTATAGACAACCCTAATCCACTTTTATGTGCCGGCACTCGTATTTTCGAATATTCTTACACCGATCCTTGCTCCGGTCATGAAGAGATATGGAGATATACTTACAATATTAATCCACCTGGATTTGAGCTACCTGACGGAAATCATGTTGATATTACTGTTGGTTGCCCATCTGAGGTTACTGAGCCGGTTCCACCGATACTTCCGGTTATTTATGATACTATTTGCGGATCAAGAATACCCCACACCTTATTGGGTTATGTTGACAGCCAGACTCCATTAACATGTAATAGTACCAGAACATACACTTACCGATTTGATGATTGTTTGGGTAATAATAAAGTATGGGAATGTACATATATTATTGGAACCGCTTCTACTTTCGTTATCAATGTACCGGATACGGTAGTTACTGTAAACTGTGTTGATGATATAGTAATGCCTACATCTGATATGCTTCCTACAGTATATGATACATGCGGAGGTGAAGTAACAAAACCTACAGTTCCTACCGGTATTTTTGAAGAACCGGATGGCTTGCTTACATGTGCAGGCTCACGAAGATATGAATACACATACTATGATTGTTCGGGAAACTCTGCTACATGGAATTACATTTTTAATGTAGTTCCCCCCACATTTACTTTGCCCGACGATCCTGATCCGGTTTTAGTTGGTTGTATCTATGAAATGGTTGAACCAACTCCACCTGATAATGTCCCCGACTTTTGTGAAAACATTATTACTGATATCCAACTAACAGATACAATTGATAGTCCTTCTCCATTAACATGTGAAGGTACACGTAAATATGTTTATACCTACACCGATTGCGCAGGAAATACTAAGAATTGGACTTATACTTATAAAATAGAGGATATGCCGTCATTTCAACCTACTTTTGCAGATGGAGATACAACGGTAAATTGTCCAAGTGATGTTTTTCAGCCAGATTCATTTATACCGAATGGAATAGTCGATGGTTGTGGAAATGAAATTACTACTATAATATGTACAGGCTATACTCCAACCGGTCCAATAACCTGTAATGGAGATCGCACTTATCATTACACATTTTATGACTGCACCGGAGACACTGCAGTCTGGAATTTTACATTTCATGTGGAAATACCTCCATTGGTAATTACAGCAGCACCCGGAGTTGCTTATGTAAAATGTGTAAGTGATGCCGCTAACCCTCCAACCACTATCCCTACTATTCGAGATGCTTGTGGTAATATTCTTACTCCTTCAGCACCAAGCGTTAGCAGTATCCCTGGGACATTAACATGCAGCGGGACAAAAACCTACACTTATTTTTATACCGATTGTAACGGCGAAACAGCAGAATGGACATTCACATATCATATAATGCCCGAACTTGTAATAACAAAGCCGCCAACTATTGTTACTGTAGATTGTTTAGATGGTGTATATAATCCGGTTAATGAGTTAGAACCTATCATGGTTAATTGTGGAGTTACCATTGATTCACCTCAACTTTTATCAACTACATATAATCCGCCTGAATCAAACTTTACTTGTGAAGGAACTGTAACATACACTTTCCGTTATTTCGATTGCGCAGGTAATTATGCCGATTGGGACTATATCTTTCAAGTAAAAGTTCCTGAACTTGTAATTGACGAAGAAATATACCCAACATATTACAATACAGTTTCTTGTATAAGCGAAATTTATGATCCTATAGCTGAAATACCTCAAATTAATGATGCTTGTGGTAATCCTATTACAAATGTTTTTCAGAAGAATATCATAAACAATCCTCCCGGATTTACATGTAACGGAACACGTACTTACGTATATAGATATACTGACTGCGCTGGTCATACTGCCGATTGGAACTACGTATTTCAAGTTGAAAGAGAGCCATTTACTATCAATACTACTTTTGGTTTAAGTACTGTTGACTGTATAGCTGATATTGACCCACCCACTCCACCGGGAGAACAAGATGCTTGTGGTAATGATATTACAGATATAAAACTTGAAATTGTTGATGACCCTAAACCTTTAGCATGCAACGGAAGCAGAACATATAAATATACATATAGAGATTGTGCCGGTAATACAGCTGTTTGGGAACATGTATTTAATATTGTTATGCCTAATACATTAACTTTTACCGGCGGACAAAATTCTGCTAATGTTAGTTGTAAGAGCGAAATGGTAGAGCCATGGCAATATCTTCCTGTTGTTGAAGATGCTTGCGGTAATGTTATAACAAATCCTATTATCTCCGAACCCCTTGACACTCCACATGATATCACTTGTGAAGGTACACGAGTATATACATGCACATACATAAATTGCAACGGATTTGAGGAAAACTGGGTTTTCACCTACTATTTAACTGCAGAGCCTTTTACTATTAATCAAGATATGGAAAAGACTGTAAGTTGTATATCTGCAGCTCTGATTGAACCTCATAATACAGAGCCAAGTGTGATGCCGAATGTAACTGATTATTGCGGAAACATTATCGAAGAATACGAGAATATTAATGTAGATTATGATACATTAAATTGTCAAGGATCTGTTACATACACTTATACATTTGCTAATTGTGTTGGACTTGAAGCTGAATGGCAATATAAATATAATATCGTTCCTCAACAATTTATTATAACAGAGAATTATAGAGATACCATTATCGAATGCCTTGATTTGGCTTCTGTTCTTCCTCATACAATTACCCCAAGTGTTATGCCTCCTGTTTACGACTATTGCGACAATGATATAAGCAATACATTCGAATTAACAGATACAATACCTGCATCTGATTGTAATGGATACGTAGAATACGTTTATACTTATACTGATTGTGCAGGCTTTGAAGCTGATTGGCGTTACAGGTATATAATTGAAATGCCTCAATTTGAAATGACAGCAGAGCCAGGAGAAGAAACAGTTCTTTGTAAATCCGATGCTTATAAACCTGATGATTTACTTCCTGTAGTCTTTGATTATTGTGGAGATACTATTACTAATATAGTTTACAATAATGTTGTTTATAATCCTACTCCTTTCGTTTATGCCGGAACTGCAACATATCATTATACTTATTATGATTGCGCTGGTAATTCTGCACCATGGACTTATACTTTTAATATTACCGGACCTGAAGAATTAATCATTAGTACTGAGCCAGGAAATGTAACAGTAAATTGCTTGTCTGATGTTGTTACTCCAACTCATCTACTTCCTGCAGTATATGACCAATGTGGTATATTGCTAAACAATCCTCAATATTTGGGATATACTGATGAACCTAACCCAATTACATGTATCGGTACTCGCGTATATAGATATGAATTTACTGATGTTGCAGGTCATACCGCAGAATGGACATATACATATAATGTAGCTCCATCAGTTGGACCATCTGTGCCGGGAGATATGCAAAGTACAATTACTAATATTGCTGACGCTGTTGTTCCACCTTTGCCTGTAATTTATGATGCTTGCCATAATATTATTACTCCAACTATTGAACAAGAAGATGAGCCTAATCCTTTAGCATGTCAAGGTACAAGAAAATACACATTCACTTATGAAGATTGTGCAGGTAATACTTCCCAATGGTCATACACTTATATATTAGTACCTAATAATCTATATCTTAATCTTGCTGAAGTAAACAATGGTTGCTCAGGTGGAAACGGAGGAGAGATTACTGTAGAAGCATCGGGTGGAACACCTCCGTATATTTACTGCTGGAAAAAGGACTCAGGGCAAGTGTTTAATAGCGATCCAACATATAACGAAACTTATACATATACTAATCTTTTCACAGGAACTTATGAAGTTTATGTGCTTGATGCTAACGGTTGCAGACAAAATCTTTTTGATGCAATCACGATAGAAATGAATCAAGGCTATTATGGCACTGATGTTAAAAGATTATGTGAATCTGAATTACCTCTCACATATGGAGACACAATAATTGAGACTCCAGGTTTGTATGAGATAATTTTTAAAACTCAATTCGGATGTGATAGTATTATTAATTTAACATTATATACCTTCCCATCTTATTTTATAGAAACATTTGATACCATTTGTGCTAATGATCTGCCATATTTATGGTATGGACAATCACTAACAGAGAGTGGAATATATACTGCACATCTCCAAACAGTAGCAAATCGTTGCGATAGTATTTATGAAATTAACTTAGAAGTTATTAATGCATTAGAAATTACGGAAATAGGAGAAATTCATGGAGAAACAGAATGTGTTTTCTCATCCGATGTTTTCAACGGTGAATTTATTTATACTATTGATCCTGTAGAAGGGGCTACTCATTATGAATGGGAAATACATGATGCCCCATGGCATATTGTTCATGATTACGGAACTGTATGTACTTTATATGTGAGAACAAGAGATGTCGGAACTATTACAGTTCAGGCTTTTAATGATTGCGGCAGCTCTCCAATTACTTCTATTACAATGAATGCTCATGTATCTATAGATAATATTGATGGAGAGAATATCACAATTTATCCTAATCCTGCAAACGATATTATTAATATCAAATTTGAAAATTATGATGGCGAAACTAATATTTCTATTTATGATACTTCCGGAAAGTTAATTGATGAAATTGATGCCAACTTTAATTCAAAAGTTGAAATTATTCAACATAATATCAGTTCCTATAAACATGGAATGTACTTTATTCAGATTCGAAACAAGAAAAAATCAACAACTGAACGTATTGTTATTCAGCATTAAACCATTATTAAACGTTAAAACTATATTCAAATGAAACGATTAAAATATTTGCCAATTAATTTAATAGCTATTTTTGCGCTGGCATTTTGTATCAGCTGTGAACGAGATGGTTATGAAACCATTATTTTACCATCTAAAAGATATGTAGAACCAATAGAAAATATTGTTCCTAAAAGTTTAATTAATAAAATTGATAATTTATACTTGGGTGACGATCCTCCTATTATTAATAAAAGAGGCTTCATTGTAGATCCTTATGTTTTAACTTATTCTTCGTCTCCGCATGATAGTATAGGATACGACTGGGGGCATAAACTCATCAAGTTTTACGGGCAGACTCACGATAATACAATAACTTACGAGTCTATTAAAGGTGGCACATCTGTTAAGTGCCGTGCCTACATTCAAGGTTCGGGAGATAATTTCACTGTTTATTTTAATGAAGATAAAATAAGCCCTTCAACAGGAAGTAATACAAAAACAACTGCAATAATTACCGGAACAATAACTGATGAAGGAATAAATTATTATACATACTCTTATATTATGGTTAATCCTGATGGTAGTTCAGTAGAAAAAGATTTTATAAGAAAATTTAAAGATAAAGATGAATTGGCAAAAAATTATAATTGGTAGAATGATGAAAACAAATAAAATATTTATAATCTTAACATTATTAATTTTTGTTTTAATTAGTAATGAAACTTTTGCTCAAAGAAGCTATTTAAAATCTGATTATAATAGATCAAATTATTATAATCGTGGTAATAGTAAATTATTTAACATCAATGCAAGAAGAGCATACTTCGGTGTAAAGGGCGGTGTTAATTTAGCTTATATGGAATATAGTAATCCCCAAATTAATGAAGATTATACTTCCGTTGTTCATCCACTGACAATTGCAGGCTTATTTGTTGAAATAAATTTGGGAAGTGTGGTTTCGTTAGCTCCCGGTGTAACATATAAAGCTGGAGGCAGCCGACTTACAAGCAACATTAATGAAACTCCTTATAAATTATCTGCACATAATTTAAATATAAATATGCCGGTATATTTTAATCTGCCATTGAGTAGATATGCTAATCCATACCTTTTAGTTGCACCGGAATTTGAATTTAATTGCTTCAGCGGAAATGAAACGTTAAACGAACAAAAAGTATTATTAACTAATGGCAATTACTCTTATTTCAATTATGGAATGAAATTCGGCGCAGGTTGTATTATTTGGTATGAAATTAACAAAAGCGCCTGCTTTATTAGAGTTGATTGCGGATATTATTTCGGATTATCTAATACATATTCAAAAAAGCAACTTGAAGGAGAATCAATACCTGTAAATGTTAATGGATATAATCTTAATGGTACTACCAGATACCACAGAGGAATCGAAATTTGCGTTTCGGCGGGATTTCCTTTTATTTTCAAATAACTCGTAAAGGACGCACGGCCGTGCGTCCCCACCGAGCTCGACAGTCGCGCATCCTTACGTGCTCAGCGCTGCATGTTTCTACAGTAGCAAACTCTAACCACGTAACCTCGTAACTTCTTAACCCCGTAACAACATCAAACCATGATCACACCCCCATATCTTAAACCCGGTGATTCAATCGCAATTGTAGCTCCTGCACGCAAAATTTCTTTGAGCGAAATATCCGAGAGCATTGAGATATTACAATCGTGGGGACTGAGAATCGTGTTTTCAAAAAATCTTTTTGAATCGGAAAATCAATTTGCCGGAACTGATAAACAACGTATTGAGGATTTTCAGGAGGCAATAAACAATCCGGAAATCAAAGCTATTTTTTGCGCTCGCGGTGGCTATGGCTGTGTAAGAATAATCGACCAAATTGATTTCTCTCCATTATTATCATCTCCTAAATGGATTGTCGGATTCAGCGATATAACAGTCTTTCTTTCCAAACTTAATATGAATGGAATTGAAGGCTTGCACGCACCCGTTATGAAAACATTAAAAGATGCGCCGCAGGAAACATTAAACCGAATAAAAAACACACTATTCGGCGAGTCGTTACAATACAACATACAGCTCGAAGAAGAAAATCCGCTAAATATTGGAGGCGAATGCACCGGAGAAATTGTCGGCGGAAACCTTTCAATACTTTATTCATTAATCGGAAGTAATTGTGATGTTGATCTCAGAAATAAAATCTTGTTTATTGAAGATTTAGACGAATATCTTTATCATATTGATAGAATGATGATGGGTTTAAAACGCGCCGGAAAACTATCCGAATTGAAAGCCTTAATTGTCGGCGATGTTTCCCAAATGAACGACAACATAATACCTTATGGAAAAACAGCTGAAGAGATTATCCGTGAAACTGTTGAAGGATACAATTATCCGGTATGTTTCAATTTTCCCGCCGGTCATATTTCTAATAATAATCCATTAATATTTGGAAGAACCATTTCCCTATCAATCAAAAAATCTGATATCAATATTGATTTTTTTACACAAAGTAATGAAAAAACATTAGACAAACCAAAGAAAAGGATATTAAAAATAGGATTAGCTTTGGCTGGATTTTTTATTGCCATTTGGTTGTTTTATCAAATAGTGGAACGGTTGATAATGAGGTTTTCGATGTGATTGTTTTCCAATATCGTCGCACACCTACGGCGTGCGGGGGCGTTTTGGCAATTCTCGGGCTACCGTTCGGGATCCCCTATGGGGATAATCAATCAAATCTTCAAATCTTCAAATCTTCAAATCATCACATTATCACATCAATTTCTAAATTATTTCATATATTTGCAAAAATTAATTAAATAAGAGTAATTATGAAAAATTCTTTATCCGTATTTGCAGTATTTTTAGTTTTCCTTGCTATGGGCTTCGGTGATGCAGCAGGACAATTAGTTTCAATAATTGAAAAAGCTTTTAATGTTACCCCTTTCACAGCATCTTTAGTTTCTTTCTCAGGGATGATAATGTTTGGTGTATTATCAGTTCCAATGGGAGTTCAACAATCGAGAATCGGTAAAAAGAAAATGTTGATAATAGGTTTATTATTCTTCTTATTGGGTGCAATTCTCCCTATTGTTGCATTTACTTTTCCAACAATATTGGTTGCTGTTTTATTAATGGGTGCCGGCGCAACTATTCTACAAGTTTCCGGAAATCCATTAATGAGAGATGTATCCTCACCGGGGAAATATTCCAGCAATCTTTCATTTGCTCAAGCAGTAAAAGCAATCGGAACACTTTCAACTTCATTAATAATTCTTATCGCGGGAACTTCATTAATGAAATACGGATGGTTTACACTGCAAGGTGAAAACGGAGAAGTAATGAACATTGGTTTCAGAATTTTATTTCCAATATTTGCTTGTGTATTATTGTTAACCTTGATTTTGGTAATTATTTTTGTTCCTAACGCAACAAAACAAGATATTGAAAAACCTACAACAGTAGGCAAATGCCTTAAAACATTAGGAAATCCATACATTCTTGCAATGTTTCTTGGAATCTTTTTCTACTGCGGTGCCGAAGCATCAATGTTTAACAGAATTCCTTCAATTTTTGAACACTCACCGGAAATAGCTGCTTCCGGAAATATTGTATTCATTGTGGCTTTATTTGTTGGAAGACTTTTAGGTGGAGTCATATTAAGGTATATGAAACCGAAAAACTTTTTGTACATGACAATAGCCATTTCCATTCTTGGTAATTTAATGCTTTTCTTACCTTATAATAATATTAGCACTTGGGTAAGTTTTTCTTTAATAGGCATTGGATTTGCAAATATTTTCCCACTTATTTTCTCAATGTGTATAGAAAGATATCCCGACAAAAGTAATGAAATCTCCGGATTAATGACAACTGCAATCGTTGGCGCAGCTTTCGTTCCGCTTCTCACCGGATTAGTTGCAAATTACGATTCTAAACTTGCATTTTTAATTCCGCTTGCTTGTTTGATATATTTGACTTTTGTGGCTCTTGTTAATAGAAAACCGGTTAAGAGTTAGGAATTCTTTGTAAGTTCGTCACCAGGGTAATTATCTTTAAATTAAGGGATTCTTATAGACAGAATTACATAATTTTCAGAATTAACAGATTTTGTTTTTTTAATAACCACGGAGGCTGCATGGAGGGTGATACTTTTACCACGGAGGCACGGAGGTCATAGAATTATTTTGTATTTGGTAGTATCCAAAAGTCCCCTTTAGGGGATTTAGGGGCTTAGAATTACCCAAACAAATACCTAAACACCTCATCAATCCTATTCAATCCTATAATTTCGATATTTGTTCCTCTTATGTCGAGTTTTTTTATTCCATGACCGGAGATTATCATCTTATTAAATCCGATTTTCTCTGCTTCTGAAATTCTTTTTTCAATGTGCGTAACCGGTCTAACTTCTCCTGCCAAACCAATTTCGCCGGCAAAGCAATAATCATGATTGAGCGGCATATCAACTGCCGACGACAATACTGCGCTTACTACAGCTAAATCTATAGCAGGGTCATCGATCCTAATTCCTCCGGCAATATTTAAAAATACATCCTTTGCAGAAAGCTTAAAATTACATCTCTTCTCTAAAACCGCCAAAAGCATGTTCAATCTTCTGACATCAAAACCTGTTGTTGTACGTTGCGGCGCTCCAAAAGCCGATGTGCCAACCAAAGCTTGAACCTCAACAATTATCGGACGCATTCCTTCAATCGTAGCGCCAATACTTATTCCACTAAGATTCTCGGTATTATTCGACAACAATACTTCGGAAGGATTATTAACCTGAACTAATCCGGATTGCTGCATAAAATACATTCCCAATTCCGACGCCGAACCAAATCTGTTTTTTATCGTTCTTAATATTCTGTATCCGTAATTTCTTTCACCTTCAAACATAATTACAGTATCAACAATATGTTCTAAGATCTTTGGACCGGCAATAGTTCCGTCTTTAGTAATATGACCTATCAGAAACACCGGCACTTGACTCGATTTTGCATATTGCTGAAATGCAGCCGTGCACTCGCGTATTTGCATTATGCTTCCTGCCGATGACTCAAAGGAAGTATTATAAATAGTTTGAATTGAATCTATAATTAAAATGTCGGGATTTAACTTTTTTATTTCATCAAAGATAATGTCAATATCAGTTTCATTAAGAAGAAAAAGATTGTCGGATGTATTTTTTTTTATGCGGTCGTAGCGCATTTTAATTTGACTTCTACTTTCTTCACCACTAACGTAGAGCACTTTCAAATCATTCAAAGCAATAGCAATTTGAAGCATCAAAGTTGATTTTCCTATTCCGGGTTCACCGCCCACAAGTACGATTGAACCTTTAACTATACCGCCGCCGAGAACACGATTAAATTCATTGTCGTCACTAACAATTCTTTGTTCGCTATCTGAGCCGCTTATCTCCTCTATTTTTACCGGTTCAGACTGTTTGATAAATCCAAGCTTTCTGTCTTCTTTTTTATCTTGTTTAATATGCTCTTCAACAAGGGTATTCCATTCTCCGCATGCAGGACATTTTCCCATCCATTTCATACTTTCGTTGCCGCAGTTAGTACACAGAAAAACAGTTTTAGTCTTAGCCATAATTAAAATTTAGATATTATTGATGATGAAGAATAGCCATCTTTAAAAGGTAAAATGATAACTTCGCCACCTGATTTTTTTACAAAATCCGCACCGACGATATCTTCCACTTTGTAATCACCGCCCTTAACAAGCACATGAGGTTTTATTTTCTTAATTAGTTCTAAGGGTGTATCTTCGTTAAACAATACCACATAATCAACAAAATACAAAGATGCCAATAAAGTTGCTCTATCATTTTCTTTATTAATAGGGCGATTTTCACCTTTTAATCTTTTGACAGAATTATCGGTATTTAAACCAACTACTAAAACATCTCCGAGCTGAGCTGCATTAAATAGATAATCAACATGACCGGCATGCAAGATATCGAAACAACCATTTGTAAAAACGATTTTAACGTCTTGCGGTAATTCGGTTGCATTAACAATTTTCCGTTGTGGTTTGCGGTTTTTCATGTTTTTTATTATTGATTAACGGTAATAAGATAAGCGCAACTATTCCGCCAAAAATTACCATTACAGTTTGATTAAGCCATATTAACCAACCGGATGCGTAACCAATAGCGGATGAAATTCCATAAATAACAAGTACTTCCGAAACAATCATCGGATAAATTCCTATACCGCCCTGAACTAAAATAATACCTATAGTGCTGAAAACAAGAGACGACATTGCGGCATTAACTCCTAAATGAGAAGTTTCGGGTAAGGCAAAAAAGACAAAATATGTCATGAAAAAATAACAAGTCCAAAGCAAAACCGTATGAAAAATAAATTGCCATGGTCTTTTAATATATATCAACGATTTAATTCCATCCCAAAAGCCTAAGAACAAAGATGTTATTTTAACAATTATCTTATTATCAGGATAACGTTTTTTCAAAAACAAAAAGACAAAAAGAACAATTAAACATACTACAATCCCAATTATTACAAGTAGAGCAAAACCCGAAATTGATGAAGTTTCATTAAAACTTGCGAAGATTCTATTATTCAAATAATCTTTCAGCAAATCGAATTGCCAAATAAGATTTACAACAAAAAGCAATAGAAACATCAACATATCGAAAACTCTTTCAGTAATTACAGTTCCGAAAGATTTTTCGAAGGGTATTTTTTCGTACTTAGTAAGTAGTCCGCAGCGAGTAACTTCGCCGAGACGAGGAATAGCTAAATTTGCAAAATAAGCTACCAAAACTGAAAGGAACACATTAAAATATTTCATTTTATATCCTAAAGGTTCAATTAAAATTATCCATCTGGAAGTTCGCGCCACATTGCTGAGGACAGCAAATAATAGAGCAACAATTAGCCAAATATATTTTACGTTTTGTAATGAAAGTTTTATTTCTTCAATTTCTTGCGGAGTAAGCTTTCGAACAAAAAGCCAAATCAATAAAATTCCAATGCCAATGAAGAAAATGAATTTTAATATATCTTTAAATAATTTCTTTTTCATCAGTAATATTCGGTTAGGGTATTTACAAAAAAAGCCCGAACTATTGATAAATCCGTCCGGGCTTTTTTACTTTCAGTTTGATTTTATTCAGGGTGAATTGCCTCTGTTGGACATACTGAAGCACAAGCACCACAATCGATACATGTGTCAGGATCAATTTTGTAGATATCACCTTCTGAAATCGCTTCAACCGGGCATTCATTAATGCAAGTTCCACAAGCGATACAATCATCTGTAATTACATAAGCCATGTCAAAATATTTTTTTGATTAACGATGCAAAATTAGATAATGTTTTTAATATTGCAAGGGTTTTTGCAAAAAGTTTATAAACTTTATTAATTTTGCAGAAAAATTTTCATGCAATCAATTCCTTTGGCAGAAGAACTTCGTCCTACTTCTTTGGATGATTATATCGGACAAAAACACCTTGTGGGTGAAGGTGCGGTTCTACGCAAAAGTTTAGAATCAGGATTATTGCCTTCGTTAATATTTTGGGGACCTCCTGGAGTTGGTAAAACTACATTAGCGTTAATTATAGCCAATTATTTGAGGAGGCCGTTTCATTCTTTAAGCGCAGTCCATTCCGGAGTTAAAGATGTAAGGAATGTTATTGAAAAAGCGCAGTTGGAATATAATCCGATTTTATTTATTGATGAGATTCACCGTTTTAGCAAATCACAACAAGATTCTTTGCTTGGCGCAGTTGAAAAAGGAATTGTTACATTGATAGGTGCAACAACAGAGAATCCTTCTTTTGAAGTTATTTCTCCCCTACTTTCTCGCTGTCAGGTTTATATTTTAAATAATCTCGAAAAATCAGATTTAGAAAATCTTATTGAAAAAGCGAAAAATCACTTATCCGAAAAATTAAAGAGAAAAGTTATCATTCAAGAGAATGAAGCGTTGATTACAGTTTCAGGCGGTGATGCCAGAAAATTACTAAATGCATTGGAATTGGTTGTTAGCTTTGAAATACAAAATATTAGTCCGGGAAAAGATATTGTTGTCACAGATGATATTGTTTTAGGAGTCATCCAACAAAATCTTGCTTTATACGACAAAAACGGAGAGATGCATTATGATATCATTTCAGCATTCATCAAGTCGATGCGCGGCAGCGACCCGAATGGCGCCGTTTATTGGCTCGCAAGAATGATTGAAGGAGGTGAAGCACCGGAGTTCATTGCTCGTAGAATGTTAATATTAGCTTCCGAAGATATTGGCAATGCAAATCCGAATGCTTTATTGTTAGCAAATACCTGTTTTGATGCCATAAAAAAAATCGGATGGCCCGAGTCGAGATTAATTCTTTCACAAACTGCAATATATTTAGCATGCTCTCCAAAAAGCAATGCCTCGTATATGGCAATAGATGAAGCACAAAATTATATTCGTAAAAATGGCGTTGATCCGGTGCCGCTACATCTTCGCAATGCCCCTACAAAATTGATGAAAGATATTGGATATTCAAAAAATTATAAATACGCTCATTCGTATCAAGATAATTTTGTTGAGCAGGAATTTCTTCCGAAAAAGTTAAGCGGCAAGAAGTTCTACGATCCTCAAAAGAACTTACGCGAAGAAGAACACCGTAAGTTTCTAAAAAATAGGTGGAAGGATAAATACGAATACTAAAATCCAAAAGATAAAAACCTTTCATCCGTATCTAAAATATATTGATACGGTGGCAAATCACCTTTGCGTTTTAGTCGGCGCGTCTTATTCCCATCAGTACGAATTAACTTGGAAAACCTTTCGTTAGTAGAATAAGTAAACATATTGTTATTGTGGTATTGAAAGAAATAATTTTCTTCAATTTGTGTTTCAAAATTTTTCGCAACTAACATCAATGTAATAGATTCTGTTCCACCAAATTTAGAAATTTCAACAGCTCCATTTATAGCTTTATTTACAACTTGACCATTTATAGCTGAAATCGTAATTGGACCTTCTGAATAAAACACTTTATCTACATCATTCCAAACAAGCTTAACATTTGATATTGCAATTTTAGATTGTAATAATTTGGGAGTAATTTGAGCAATCCCAAAATCACTAATAGCACTGTAATATGATTCAAATTCTTTTTCATCAAGAAGATAACTTAATGCTGAGTAATATTTATCTTCATTAGCAATTTGTTGTTCAGTTATCTGGAGAGAATTTTGAATTTCATCAGCCATTATTTTCAATGCTTGATTATTAAAATGGAAATCAAGAAAGAGTGAAACCTCAGCGGTAATATTTTCTGTCATCAAATTATAGTTGAAATCGCCGGCAGCTACAACAGAAATTCTTCCGGGATTTTCCAGAAAATCGAACTTACCACTACCACTCATCGTACAGGTTTGAGCATCAAGAGTAAGATATTCTTTAGGAAAATCTCTTACCATATTGAGATAGCTTGCTGAATCGCTAACTCTTATTGAATCATTAATATTATTCAAATCGGCAGTCTCTGTTGAGTTTGAAATTGTATAAATATTTCCATTAAAACTCAACAATCCTTCAACATTAAAAATTGAAATATCGGTAGTCTTATTTTTGGAAGATAAAAATGCCGGATAAAGAATTGCTCCCGGATTTGAAAAAATCAAACCTGAATATATCGGTTTGTTTTCTTTTGACAACCTACTTTCATTAGCAGGAAGAATAATGTTATTCGGTTCAATACTATGATCCAATTTAATCCATGTTTTGTTTTCGAAACAGACTTGTTTAATATTATAGTAGCCGTTAAATTCCAATTCCGGTGAAGTATTATTCATACTTATCATGCCTTGATATTCTACAACCGGATTTAAAAGCAAGGGACTTAATTCGGAGATAACAGCCCTACCTCTTACCTGCTCTTCGTTGCTCGTAATACTTTCAACATATATTGGAGTCACATTTTTTGTAACATCAACATAATTGTAGTAACCTGAACCTTTTAGTATATCCTTTGATTCTACTGTTAAGTTTATATTATATAATGTATGGTATTTATTTTCAGGATTAATAATCATAAAACCATCAGAAACCGGCATCATTGTTCCGCCGGCAGTAATTTTTACCGAACCGTCGCTGGGGAAAATTGCTGCATCCGAAATTTTAATGTAATTAATTCCACTCAATGTTAATACAAAAGCATCAACATCATAATAGCCATTTTTAGTATAAAATTGCAAAGAATCAGTCTTTTTACTTAATGAAGTTGCAAGATATGCTTCTACATTTGAGTTAATAATATTATTTAATGAGGAATCTGTTAAGATCTGCGATTGAAAATCTTTATCTCCTAAGATTAAAGAGTTTTCGTTGATTTTCCATTCAAATTTGTCATATTCAACAAAATAAGCATTTTCTTTAAAATATAATCCACAACTATCTTTATTATTAGCATTAAAGTTTACCGATTGATTATTTACATTTAAAGACGCATTATAATTATCTACTTCAATTGCCAAATATTTATTTCCGGGAAGATATAATTGAAAATGTGATGAATCAGCATAAAAACTTTGTGCCTTAAATTCAAAATCATTAGAAATAATTATTCCATTATCTTTGTTAATAATTCCATTCCCTTTTAAATATTCCGGAGAATATAATAGGTTGCCTTCCAGACTTATGAAGTTATTAAAAAAGTAATACGGCTCGCCTGAAACTGTATTGAAATCCATAAAGTTTTCATTAACATTCCAAAACATTGTTGATGTATTACCAGCTACTTGAGGATATTCAACAGTAGAAACAAGTTCATTAATATTTAAATGCTCGACAACAGCAATTACAGAATCCGGATAAATTGCGAAATCTTCAGATTTTAATGATGCTGTAATATAATCAATTCTACCTTGACCTTTCAAGCAACCATTACCTAAAACAATTGTATTAAAGAATTTACCTTTTCCACCATACATCGGATAACCTTCCGGCGGGGTTTGATGGATAAATCCTAATGAAAGATCTGGCATTATTGTAGCTTTTTCCTTGAAGTTCGGAAAGATTCCTGCGGAAACAAATTCTCCTTCTAATGAAAGATTATTAGGCAAGAAATCTTGCATATTATTTATGGCAAACGGCTCAACCTGAAAATAAAATTCATCTCTGTTATAAGCCTGATAACAACCATCTTGATCATCATAATAGATATGTGCAAAATCATCACATGTGAAAATCGGATATTCCGGATAATCTAAATTACCTGATTTATTGAAAATCTTATTTATCTCAAGTATTCCTGAAAGATTTTGGATAGGACTGTTTACTTTTGAAACAATTGGTTTCCCATACTGGTCAAGTTCTTCAGTATTAACGAAAAAGCTCATCGAATCGATTTGCGTTAACTTCATTTTAAAATTATGATAATCGAAAGTTCCTGATTGTACATAAAAATCCACTAATCCAGCTTGCAAATAACCACCATATTCTAAGGTAAGTTCATCAAGAACATTTATTTTGTTATCAGATGGATATAAGATTACATTATTTTTTTCGCTAAACACTATTTTACTAACTCCACTAATAGTTAATAAGTCTGTATTATAATCTAAAACAGCATTATCTATTCCTTTTACATCAGAAAAAATGCTTATAATATCATAATCTCTATTCTCACTATACGCAGCAACATAATCGTACAATTTTTTATTAACTGTAATTCTGTCGTTTTCCAAGTCATAATCTAAGAGTTCCAAATTTGACATAAGCAACAAGCTTGTTTTCACCTGATCCTCACCTTTTTTACAGAATTCAGCATATTCGTAAAGATAAAAAATATCAGATTTTTTTCTTGTGAATTTAACAAGTTGAATGATTGAATTAGTTCCGTCGGCAGCTTCAAATTGGCGAAATCTATCTTTTGAAAAGAAATTTTTTGATTCGAAGAATGCTTTTCCTTCTTTAACAATGGATGTTCCGGACGTAAATCTTATTTCATCACTTCCAAGTTTCCAATTCACATAATCACAATAAATATTTAGTTTGTGGTAAGTGCTGGAAAAGGGAGCGCCTCCCCTCTTTTTGGGGTCACGAATTATTTCCAATTCATTGTTTTTCAGAGAATATTTAGCACTTGCGTTGGAATGTGAAATAGTATCTTTTGCTGTAATAAGTTTAAAGTTTGTTTCACTTGCAGCAAAACTATCCTTTTTTAAATTAAAATGTTTTGATTTCAATACAACACTTTTTTTACCATTGTGTTGAATAGTGATTTCCGCATCAAGATTTTTATTGTTTGAACCTATTATTTGACTTCCTTCTAATTCAAATCCACCAAAATAATTAATATTAGGATAAATATTTTGTATTAATACTGGGTTTTCAGAATAAACATTAAACTTCGGATATCTCGCATTCGCTTCGTTAGTACCTTGAATGCATCTGTCTGTAACCTTTCCTAACAAAGCATTACCTGAGAAGTACTTTTTGTGGTATAATTTGGCAGCTTCTACAGTAATTGTAATATTATCAAGAGTTAATTTGTATGTTGCAGGTAATTCAGCAAAAACAGAATCTCTATTCATTCCTGCCTTTTCCCAATAAATGAAACCATGAATGCCGGTAAACTCTTTTGAAATAAGATTAATCTTTCCGGAACAGTCATGAATTTTAATACTATCATTCAACGGACATGTTAACATTCCTTTTTCAAAAACAATATGCGGAGCATCATTATTGTAAACTAATTCCATTTTTGCTGAATTTAAAACTTGCCATTTGCCGAAGGAAGTAATGCTTACTGTATAATTTGCAAAAAGTTCCTCCCAAAGATTAAATAGTTGCAAATTCGGATTAATGCTGCAAATTGCTCTTGTCCAGTTTTCACAATCTTTCTCGTTGAAATTGCTGTTCAACATATTCAAATAGGCAGATATAAAAACCTTAATAATAGGAAAGGATGTATTATTTATTTTGAGACAATTTAATGAATTGCATAATTGTTCTTCAAAAAAATAATTGAATTTATTGTTACTTATGATTTGTGAAAAGTTTGTCTTTATATTTTGAATATCTTCTTTTGTAAAATCTTTCCCAATATTTTCGATATAAGAATTGAATTGCAAATTCAGGTCATTACTCGGAGAAAATAACACTTCAGAATCTTGTCCATAAAATAATAATGCACAAAACAAAAAAGCAATTATTGAAAATAATTTTTTCATTATTGTTTTAATGTATTTCAATAACTCTTTTACAGAGGTCGATTGTATATGGATCGCCGGTATTTTTGCTTGCTTCGTCAGATAATTTTATTGTATTTACCCAATTTCTACCTTCAGGTTTAGCTTCTGTCATTTTGATAACGATATTTAAAGGTGTAACACCAACATCGTTAGTAAAGTTAGTTCCTATTCCGAATGAGAATCTAATTTTCCCCGAGCAATAATCGCGAATTTCTTTTACTCTTTCCGGGGTTAACGAATCGGAGAAAACAATTGATTTTGTAGTAGGATCAATACCGAGTTTTTTATAATGATTGATTGTTTTTTCTGCGAACACGATTGGGTCGCCGGAATCGTGGCGTACACCGTCGAATAATTTTGCAAACTTTGTATCAAAATAAAGGTAAAAAAGATCTGTTGTAAAAGTATCCGAGAGCGCAATTCCGAGATCGCCGCGATAAATATCTATCCAATGTTCAAGTGCAAATTTAGTTGCCATTTTAAATCCGTATTTTGCTGCATGAAACATAAACCATTCATGTGCTTGAGTTCCCATTGGGCTAACATTATATTTTTGAGCAAAATGCACATTAGAAGTGCCTAAGAAAGTTGAGTCAGAGAATTTTATTAGAGTTTGAATTATTTTATCATGATTATTATATGAATATCTACGGCGAGTACCAAAATCAGAAACACGAACACAGAGAGATTCATAGAATTTCATTTTCTCTTCCGCATTTTTTTGAATTTCATTTTCTGGCAGTATCGGTTCTCCTAAAATATTAAAATACAATTCTGAGACTAAAGCCATTAGTGGTATCTCCCATAAAATTGCTCTATACCAATATCCAATAATACTTATTTCTAATTTTCCATCAATACAAGTTACGGTTACTTCGTCAGGGTCGAAACGATAACCGGCAAGGAAGTCGATATATGCCGGATCTAAAAAGTAACATCTCGAAATTAGGTAATCTTTTTCATCCTTAGTGAGTTTTATACTGCGCATTTCTTTGATATTCTCCATTAAAATTTTGTCGAATCCGTCAGGAAATAACGTTCCTGCTCTATTAATAAACTCATATTTAACTATTGCGCGCGGAAATAAATTTATCGTTGCTTTTTGCATCGTAAATTTGTAAAAATCATTGTCTAATATTGATTTAATCATTTTCTTGATTTTATTTGTTGAGTTTTAAATCATCGGATGTAACAATTATTGCACCTGCATTTTTCATTTCTTCTATTGCTGTTTCATAATCATTTGGACAAACATTAACTGCTCTGGTAAGATCTGCAATAACGTAAGTTTTATATCCTAACGACAAAGCATCCATTACAGAATATTTTACACAATAATCGGTTGCTAATCCACAAATATATATAGTATCAACTTTTTTACTTAATAATATACTGTTAAGAGGTGTTTCAGAAGTTTTATCATTGTCGAAAAAGGCGGAATACGAATCAATTACATTATCCATTCCTTTGTATATTATTATTGCATCTTTGGGAACAATTAAGTTTTTAGAAAATTCAGCGCCTGAGCTATATTGAATACAATGCTTTGGCCAAATGTTTATAAAGCTCGAATGATTAGCTGGGTGCCAATCTTTAGTAAAAATACAATAATCAAAAAGTTTTGTAATTTCATTGATTTTTTCTATTATTGAATCTGCATTATTAATGCCCAATTGTCCTCCCGGAAGAAAATCATTTTGCACATCAACAACAAGTAATGTATTCATATTTAGACCTTTTATTAAGAAATGAATTTATTTAAAGTTAAATTTCCCGATTCATCAACAATACAATAAGTATAATGAGTCATCCAATCGCCCAGTAATGCAAACTTAGCTTTGCTGTCGGGAATATCAGCAATGATTGGAATATGTCTATGACCAAAAATAAAGTAATCGATTTCAGTATTATCTTTATTTTTTTCAAGGGCATATTTATATAGTAATTCATTGTCGAGATTGATTTGTATGTCTTTACCTCTTTCATGACGTTTTATATATCTATGCTTGTTTGATAAACTCAATGCGAATCGTATTCCTAAATCGGGATGAATCCATTTGAATAAAAATTGATTGAATTTTCCTTCAAAAATTCTTAATAATAATTTATAGAAGATATCATCAGGACCTAATCCGTCGCCGTGAGCCAAGTGAATTTTTTTACCGTTACATTCTATTGTTTCAGGTTTGCGATGGTATATAACACCTATTTCATCGCGTAAATATTTAAATTCCCAAAGATCGTGATTTCCATGAAAAACATGAATTTTCACGCCTGATTCAATCAGTTCAGCCAGCTTTGCAAGAAACCTTACATAACCTTTTGGTACTACCTTAGAGTATTCAAACCAAAAATCGAATATATCACCTAAGATATATATTTCTTTTGCATCGGTTTTTACTTCATTAAACCAATTTATAAGTATTATCTCTCTTTCTCTCGAACTTTTGTTATCGGGGATACCAAGATGAAAATCAGACAGAAAGTAATATTTTTTTTGATCAATCGACATAAAAAATCATAATAATTTTTTCGCTTCAAAGATAGCTGTTATTTTGCAAATAAAAAAATGCTATCTTTGTCGAATATAATTAGAATCGTATGAATAATAAGTTGCATATATGTATTGTGTTATTATTAATGCTTTTTACCTTGCCTGCGATGTCACAAAAAATGATATTGGTGAAAAAAAACGGCACTAAATATAATGCTAAATATTTCGTTGGAGATGAAATATCTTTCAAATACTGTGATAATGATATTTGCATTAAAGTTAGAGGAAAGATCAATGTGATTGAGGATGATATAATTATTGTAAATTATTCTAATGAGTATGAAATTTCTAAGATTACAAAGGTTTTTGTTGATAGAAGGGTAATTCAGCTTCTTCAACCTGCAGTAGGTGGTGCAGGTGCAATTTATCTTGGACTTACGGGTATTAATGCATTGATAACCCAAGAAGGGACAGAAATGTCAACAGCCGATTATGTTGTACCAATATCTCTTATGGCAGCCGCCGCGGCAGTTACACCACTTAATAAAAGAAAATATCATTTAGATAAACCTTGGAAATACAGTTTAACTGTTTTGGACTTTGACGAGTAGTTTTTCTTTGATTATTTTTATCAGTTCATCACCCTGAGAATCGTGAAATTCTGTTTTTATCGGTAGATAAAAAAGCGGTATTTCTTTTAAGATTGATTCAAATTTCTTGTTTTTCAATCGCATTAAATCTTTTTCCGTAGTTACAACAACTTTTCGATTACCGTAATTGTCTTTAAACTTTTGTACAATCTTTTTTATTTCTTTGACAGAATAATTGTGATGATCCCCAAATTCAAATATTTCTATATCCGAAAAAATATTTTTCATTTCATTAATAAACCAATAATTATTCGCAATTCCTGAAAAACATATTGCTGTAGTATATTTTTTCTTGTCAAAATTAAACGGAATAGATTTTTCATAATGCTTTAAATCTTCATAAACAATATATGATGTTAATAATCTTTGATGTTCTAATAAATTTAAAGTTTCTTTGAAATATCTTTTTGTAATTGGCGATATGAATTTGTCACACTTAGTAACGATGACCACATCAGCACGTTTAGCTTCATGTTTATGCTCTCTAAGTCCACCTACAGGCAATAAGAAATCGTTTGCATATAAGTCAAAATAATCTGTAAGCAGTATGTTGATATCAGGCTTCACTTTCCTGTGTTGGAAAGAATCATCAAGAAGAATTATTTCCGTATCAGGAATTTTTTTCATAATATTTTTTATTCCCGCATTACGATCTTCCTGTACCACAACTTTAATATTTTCAAATTTTGTAGCAATTTGTAAGGGTTCATCGCCAGAATTTTGAATTGTGTCAGAAGGTGTTACCAACCGAAAGCCTCTGCTTTTTCTTCCGTATCCGCGACTAAGAACAACAACTTTATAGTTGTTACTTAATTTTCTAATTAAATATTCAACCATCGGAGTTTTTCCCGTTCCGCCGGTAGTAAGATTTCCAACACCGATAACAAATACATTTTTATGATTAATTTGTTTGAACAAACCCCAATTAAAAAATGCATTTCGTGCGCGAATGATAAATCCGTATATTAAAGCTGCTGGATATAGATATAATCTTTTATAACTCACGATAAAATTTTGTCAATATCATTATTTTAATCAACACCCTGCAAAGTTATGATAAAAATTTAAAAAAAAATTCTTTTTGTGGAAAAAAAATCTTACTTTTGCAAGAATTTGTGATATCTAATTCTACTTTCATAAATTATTATTAATAAAACACTTATAGAATATGGCAAAGAAAAAAGTCGTTGAGGAAAATAAAAATCTTGAAGAAAACAATAAAAATCCTGAAAAAAATACTGCAAAAAAACAAAATAGTGAGGTTCAAAACAGTCAAGAAGTTACAATTGAAAAGAAACTTGAATCTTTATATGGCTTGCAATTAATCGATTCTAAAATTGATGAAATAAGAATCGTCAGAGGCGAACTTCCTATTGAGGTACAAGACCTTGAAGATGAAATCGAAGGATTACAAACACGCGTTAATAACAGTAAATCTGAGATTGTTAAATGTCAGACTTCAATAAGTGAACAAAAAAACAAAATAGAAGAATCTAATGAGTTGATTAAAAAGTATGAAAGTCAAAATAAACTTATTAGAAATAATCGTGAATACGACTCTATCAATAAAGAAATAGAATATCAAACACTTGAAATTCAACTTGCGGAAAAAAGAATCAAGGAAAATACCTTAACAATTGAAAGACTGCAAGCAAATATTGATGTTGCTGAGAAGACTTTGCAACAAATACGTGAAGATTTAAAAGTAAAAAAATCGGAACTTGACAGCATTATCCAAGAAACTATCAACGACGAAGAAGCTTTAATTGCTTTATCAAAAACTCATGAAGGTTATATTGAAGATCGCTTGTTGAATGCTTATACAAGAATTCGTCAAAATGTTCGCAACGGTTTAGCAGTTGTTCCAATTGAACGTGATGCTTGCGCCGGATGTTTTAATAAAATTCCACCGCAACGCCAACTCGATATTAAGATGCACAAAAAAATTATTGTATGTGAATTTTGTGGTAGAATCTTGGTAGATAATGATATCGCAACCAAAGTTCGCGAAGAAATCGATCAAGAATTAGCTTAAAATATTTAAAGTTTGAAACATCAAAAAAGCCGTTAGAGGGGATCTAACGGCTTTTTCTGTGTAATAAGAAAATTAATGATTATGAAATAGCAATACTTTTATTCTTCTTCTGTGCTATTTCTTTCTTAGGTAATGTTATATTCAACACCCCTTTGTCATATTTAGCGTCTATATTCTCTTGATCAATATCATCTGATAATACGAAAGATCTTTCGAAAGCGCTATAGCTGTACTCTTGATGAATGTAATTTTTATCTGTACTTTGTTTTTCTTCTGATTTGTTTTCAGAAGTAGAAGAAATTGTTAAAACATTATCAAATAAACTTACATTGAAATCACTTTTTTCTTTGCCCGGTGCAGCTACTTCAATGGTATATTCCTTTTCCTCTTCGGAAATATTTACTGATGGTGCGTAAAAATTTTTAATACGATCCATGCCTGTGTTGAAAAAATCATCAAATACTCTTGTTAAATCTGATTGATCATTTACTTTTGCGATTCTCATAATTGCCTCCTTGTTAAAATTTTAGATTATTATTTTTTATTATTTGTTTTAAACTTTTATTTTCATGACGCTTAAACAAACAATATACCAAGCTAAAATTTATGACAAAATGGCATTATTGTAATTAATTTTTATGACAAAAAGACAGTATAATTATCCCCCAACTCAAACCTTGAACTAAAACAATCCCCCATCACGATTAAACGGACTTTTACCAAAATGCGTATAAGCCAACTCAGTAGCTTGTCGTCCGCGTGGTGTTCTAATGAGATAACCTTCTTGTATCAAGAAAGGCTCGTAAACTTCTTCTATTGTACCTGCATCTTCAGAAACAGCCGTTGCAATTGTTGAAATTCCAACAGGTCCGCCGCCAAATTTTTCTATAATTGTTGATAATATCTTATTATCCATTTCATCCAAACCATTAAGATCGACATTAAGAGCGAGCAGGGCTTTTTTAGCAATATCCATATCAATAATTCCTGTACCTTTAATTTGAGCAAAATCTCGAACTCTTCTAAGCAACAAGTTGGCTATTCGTGGTGTACCTCTGCTGCGTCGTGCGATTTCATAAGCGGCATCATTTTCAATTTCAATATCAAGAAGATTTGCTGATCTCAACAAAATCTTAGATAAAGTTTTAGAATCGTAATAATTTAATCGTGAAGTAATCCCGAAACGCGATCTCAGCGGAGCAGTAAGCAATCCTGAGCGAGTTGTTGCACCAACAAGAGTAAACGGATTAAGACTTATTTGAATGCTCCTGCTATTTGCTCCGGTATCAATCATAATATCTATTTTATAATCTTCCATTGCAGAATATAGGTATTCTTCGGTTATTGGCGACAATCTGTGAATTTCATCAATAAACAGAACATCGTGAGGTTCGAGATTGGTAAGTAACCCTGCAAGATTTCCCGGTTTTTCCAAAACAGGACCAGATGTAGCTCTCAGATTTACACCGAGTTCATTAGCAATAATGTAAGATAAAGTTGTTTTTCCTAATCCCGGAGGACCGTGCAAAAGCACATGATCCAAAGGCTCGTTGCGTTGTTTTGCAGCAGCACAAAAAACTTTCAGATTATCAATAATTGCTTCTTGTCCGGAAAAACTCTCAAAGTCACAAGGCCTTAAAGCAATTTCATATTTCTTATCTTTTTGAGATAATATCTCCGAATCCGCATTCAAATTATCATTCATTTACATCAATCTATTTTAATTTATTAAAGAATTAAGGCGAACAAAATTAGTTCGCCTTAATTCACAACACAAAAAATATGAAAACTACACTCAATAACAAAGTACTTTCTTTAATTATTTCATAAACTTTACCTCTCATATTACGAAACATTTTATCGGCATTTATCCCGATAATATGTACTCCATTATTGTTACTCTTAAAATTTCATTTTAAAAAATATATTTCAAAATGAAAACCAATCTTATATCTAAAATAAAATCGTACAAAAATAACATTTTATTTTACAATTTGCAATATTTTTTTTAATTTTTTATACATAATAAAGTTTTTTTTAATTTACCTTTGCAAAAAACCGTTCATTTACAACTTATGCAATTAGATTCAAATTATAAAAACATCTTATTATTATTATTAATTCTGAATTTTGTTATTCCATTATCCGGACAAAGTTCTATTGGTTCTAAAGAAAAGGTGAATGTTATTGCGGAACCGGAATTTTTTTCAATTTTGAATAAAAAACTCACTTATGATGTTTATCATTCCGGTTATATGGGTTATAGAGTACAAATATACTCTAACTCAGGAAACCACTCAAAACAAGGCGCTTACGATGCTGCTGAAGCATTTTACAAACTCTTTCCCGATATTCCGGCATACGTAACTTTTAAAGCGCCAAACTACAGAGTAAAAGTTGGTAACTTCAGAAGCAGACTTGATGCAGAACATTTACTAAATAATATTCATAAAGATTTTAAAGCATCCTTTTTTGTAAAGGAATTTATTTCAATCTTTGATGAACCATATTCCCCAATACTTCAAGAACAAGATTCTATTTCAATATATCATAAAGATTTATATGATTCTGAAAATGTGTATGATGAATCTTTCAGATAAGTTGGAATGGTTTTTGATATCCCGCTCCCTCAATTATTAATTTAAATCTACCCATTATGCCTAAAAGATTTTGTATAATTTTATTGTTAAACGCAATAATGCTTGGTGCATGCGCACAAACTCCATTTGATTATAAGGAAAAATGGAATGAAGTTGATGAACTTTTCAACAAAAAATTACCCGAATCTGCATTAAAGATAATAAACGAGATTGAAACTCAAGCAAAAAAGGAAAATAATTCTTCACAATTAATTGCTGTTTCAATTTATAAAGTTAAAATTTCTTCCCAATATGCTGAAGATTTTCTCCAAAACTCTATAAATGATTTTGAAGAAATATTAACTAAAAGCAAATTTCCGGAAAAGAACATATATTATTCACTTACAGCTCAGCTATATACTCAATTTTTGCAAAACAATTATTGGAAAATTGCAAATCTTGCCAACACCTCTGAAAAATCTGACGACATTAATACTTGGAGTAGAGAAAATTTACTCGAGAAATCTTATGATTATTATTTAAAATCTCTTGAAAACGCTTCAAAATTACAAAATATCTCTATTGAAAACTACAAAGTAATTTTGGAAAAAGAAGAAAATCCTAACAGAAAACTCCGTCCAACTTTATATGATATTCTTGCGTTCAGAGCTTTAGAATTTCTTTCGGATTTTGAAAATAATTTATTGGGCAAAACTTTAAATAATCAAGATTATCTTTCAACATATAATACTTTCTTAAGATTAGTTCTACCTGAAAATACTAACGATTATCTTGAAATGGGTGTAAGACTGTTTCAAGATATATTGAAATTTCATGCAAATGATCCAACTCCATTTGTTGATGCTGAACTTCTTAGATTACAATTCGTTTATAACAATATCTCTGAGTTTGATGATAAGGAACAAAAATATCTTGAGGCGCTTTTTACTTTGGAAAGAAATTTTGCGCAACACGAATCAGCGGCAGATATTATGTACACAATTGCTAATTATTATTATCAAAAAGCTTTTGAATACAATCCGGAGATATCAGATGAATACAAAGATTATCTTGTTAACTCTTTAGCTTATTGCAAAAAAGCATATGATCAATTTCCGGAAACTAACGGTGGAAAACGTTGTTATAATCTAATGTACGAAATTGAAAGTCAAGAAATTAATAACATAACTGTTGTAGGAAATAATTATCCTAATGAATATTTCCCTGCAAGTATATCCTATAAAAATATTGAAGAAATATTTGTAAGAATAATTCCTTTAGACTTTGAAAATGAATATTTTGGTAAAAACATTTATTCTAATCTACAAAGTGATAAAAATTTAGATCTTTTCCTGTCTAAACAAGCTGTTGAAGAATTTAAATTAGATATTCCGAAAAGCAATGATTATAGAACTCACACTACTGAAATCATTTTACCTCCTCTGAAAAACGGCGCTTATGTTGTTATTACTTGCAATAAAAACACTTTTAATAAAAAGGAAGACAAAATTGCATTAGCAACCTTCCAAGTTACAAAACTTAATTCTCTGGTTTTAAATACTGAAAATAATTTTGAATTAATTATTAGCGATAGAAACTCCGGACAAACATTGAAAAATTGCGAAGTATCATTCTATTTTACTGATGGTTGGGGCGATAATAAAAAACAAATTCTTATTGATAAAAAATCAACAAATGATAAAGGAAAGTTAATTGTCAACAAAGATGAATTAAAAAAATTAAGTGGTAAAACGTCTTATTACAACTCTTATTCTATCGTAATTAATAAAGATGGCGATAAGTTTTTGTTTGATAATTCCAGCAATACATATACAGACAGCAGTCATGAAAGACAACAGTCGTCATTCTTTATTGATAGAGCTATTTATCGTCCGGGACAAACTGTTTACTTTAAGGTTATTGCTCACAAAGGTTATGAGGAAAATTACTCTGCAGAACCTAATAAACTTATGAACATTTCTTTGAAAGATAATAATTACAAAGATCTTCAAACTTTCAAATTAAGAACTAATGAGTTTGGTTCTTGTAACGGAGAATTTATTTTACCAAATAATTGCAAACCCGGAATTTATACTATAACTGATGGTAATTATTCAACTTATTTCAGAGTAGAAGAATATAAACGACCTTCTTTTGAGATTAGCTTTGAGAAAACTTCTGAACAAAATATTGCCAATAAAGAAGTTTGTGTGAAAGTTAACGCAAAATCATTAACAGGAATTTCCCTAAATAATGCAAATGTAAAATATTCAATTTCAAGAGTTTCTTATTTTAGATATTTCAGTTCAAATAATGTTGCTATTTCAAATGGAATTTTAAACTTAGATGAAGATGGCAATGGAATAATTTGTTTTAATGCAGTTTGTCCGACAAACAAAACATATTTCATCGATCCAATATATTATTTCACAATTAATGTTGATGTTACAGATAATTCAGGCGAAACAATTTCCGGAAGCTATTCACTTCGTATATCAAACAAAAGTGTCTTTTTAAGTTCTAATAATTCGGAATATGTTGAGGATGAATATATAATTAAAACAACAAATACAGATAACGAACCGATAAAAGTCGATATTCAAGTTAAGATTCATAAGCTTACTGAACCGGAAAATATTGTTAGACCGCGCTTATGGGCGAGTAATCCGGATGTTTTTAGCTACTCGGAAAAAGATTTTAAAAATAAACTTCCGAAAGATGCTTACAAAAACGAATACTCATACAAGGATTGGGAAAAAGGTAATTTAATTGCCACAATTAATGATTCAGACGGAAAAATTAATATTAAAGATTTAAAACTTGCGGCAGGATATTATGTTATTGAAGCTTCTACTAAAGATAAGTTTGGAAATGATGTAAGTAAAGAGTTCTATTTCTGTACTTATGATAAAACTAAACAATCTGTTTTCTCGCAAGAAGGTATTAGTTTGCTTACTTCAAAAACCTCAGCTAAACCGGAAGATAAATTCGATATTTATCTTTCTTCATCACAAAAGAAATCTAATATTCGTTTAATTGTTTATTCTCCGAAACGAGTTATTTATGATGACTTTGTAAGTCTAAACGGCACGAAAGTTCTTTCTTTTGATGTAAAAGAAGAAGATAGAGGAAGTATTAAAATTATTGCCGGCGCTGCGTTCAACAATAGATCATATAATAAATCATTAAACATTGAAGTACCTTTTGATAATAAAAATCTTGATATTAAATTATTAACCGAAAGAAGTTTTATTACTCCAAATACTACTGAAAAATGGTCGCTTTCTTTAAGAGATTACAAAAACAATATTGTTGATGCGGAACTTCTTGCAACAATGTACGATATGTCGTTAGATTATTTTACAAAAGAAAGTAATCCGCGTTTTAATTTCTCACGTTCAGCAAAGTCGAAATATAGTTTTTCATTCAGTAATATTAATCATTTATCACGCCAGTGGACATTAAATCCTTATGTTTTTGATACGAAAAAGATTGAGACTAGAGAATATGATGATTTCAATTTGATGGATATGTATTACCCGATTTATTTTGGAGGAGTTCCGAGAAATCAAAATATTATGTACAAAGAAAGGTCGTCATCTGCTAAAGGAGATGTTGTTCTAGAAGAAATGGTTCTTAGCTCTGATATGATTAATAATTACGAAGTTGAAGGTAATGATGACACAATGTTGGATGTTCGTGATGAATCAATGCCAAGCCAAGATTCCGAAACAGATAAAGACCAAACTCAAAGTATTCGTCGTGATTTTAAAGAAACAGCATTCTTCTATCCTCAACTGAAAGTTAATAAAGACGGCAATGTTGAATTTGAATTTCTTGTTCCTGAGAGTATGACAAAATGGAAATTTAGAGCTTGGGCACATACAAAAGATTTGTCGACAGGATATTTTGAAACTGAGATAATTTCCAAGAAGGATATTTTTATTCAAGCAAATACGCCGAAAGTATTATACGAAAAAGATGTAATTGAATATAGTGCAAGAATTTCCAACTTATCAACCGAAAGTCATTATGGAAGCGCATTTATAGAGGTTTATGATTTATTCGGGAAAGATATTACAAAAGAAGTTGTTGATGTGAGTACAACACATTTTAATGTTAATGAAAACTCGTCTTCTTATGTAAGTTGGAGATTAATCGTTCCTGAAAACGCAGGATTACTAAAAATCCGTTGCGGAGCTGAAACAACTTCACATAAAGATGTCGAAGAACATATTATTCCTGTGTTAACAACAAAGATTCTGATAACAGAATCGTTACCTCTTACAATTAACAAGAAAGGTTTGAATAAATTTACTTTTGATGGATTTAATAAGAAATACAGCGATTCGAAATATTCAACACAATCAATAACTTTCGAATATTCTGCTAATCCGATTTGGTACGCAGTTCAATCGTTACCATTCTTATCTGAAGGTGATGAAATATTCTCTTTGACTGTTTTCAACAAGTTGTATTCAAATCTAATTGCTGAACATATTGTTAAAAACAATCCGGAAATTCAAGAAATTTACGAACAAGTTAAAGCAACAAATCCTGAAAGTTTTGCATCTCAATTAGCACAAAATCAAGAATTGAAGAATATTCTTCTTTCAGAAACACCATGGGTTTTGGACGCAGAAAATGAAGAATTGCAAAGAGAAAGAATGGCTTTATTGTTTGATAAAAACAATATAAGTTATACGAAAAACGCAATGTTCAGCAAGTTAAAAAACATGCAACATGCTTCCGGCGCTTTCACTTGGATAGAAAATGGTAGTTATCCGAGTTATTATATCACTCTTAATATTATCACAGGATTTGCAAATCTTTATTCTTTGAATATTGTAGAATATTCCAATGAATTGAGAATGATATTAACACCTGCTTTGAATTATATTGATTCTGAAATTACCAAAACATACAATAATTTAGAAAAGAATAAATCTTTGGATAAATATGTTATTTCTTCTGATGTTATTAAATATTTATACGCTCGTCACATTTTTGTAAAAAACAATCCGGTTTCAAAAGACAATACACAAGCTTATGAATTTTTTATGTCGCATCTTGAAAAAAATTGGAATGTTCACGGATTAGAAATGCAAGCTATGATTGCAACGACCTTACATAATACTAACAACAGAAAAGCTGCAAGTCTTATTTTGCAATCATTAAATGAAAGAGCATTACACAGCGCCGAGTTAGGAATGTATTGGCGAGATATGCAAAAGACTTTCACTTACAGTTCATCGATTGTTACTATGGCGGCGTTAATCGAATGTTATCATACTATTTCCAGCGACAGCAAATCTATTTCCGAGATGCAAAGATGGTTGTTAAATCAGAAACGCACAAATTCATGGCAAAGTGGTCCTGCTACAAGTAAAGCGATATTCGCACTTTTGTTGGATAATTCATCAGAGATTATGATTAAAAGTAATGATAAGATTATGATTGGAAATCATTCTGTTGAATTTTCAAAAGCGAGCGCCGGAGCGGGATACATTAAGGAAACTTATCCGGCAGCACAAATTTCCAAAGACTTTGCGGAAATTTCAATTGAGAAAGAAAACGAAGGTACAGCTTGGGGCGCAATGTATTGGCAATATACTACCGATTATGAAAATGTAAGTTCGGCAGCGGCAGGATTGTCTGTTGATAGGAAAATATTAAAATCTTCTTACGACGGTCAACCAATAAGTTATACCGAAATAAAGAAAGGCGAAGAAATTAACAATACAGATAAAATTGTTGTAAGAATGGTAATTACAAGTGATAGAGAATACGAGTATGTTCATTTGAAAGACGTATTGCCGGCCTGTTTCATCCCCGAACAAAAACTTTCAGGTTATTCTTTTGCCGGAAATTTATTGTATTATACAAGTATCAAAGACGATTCGATGAATTTCTTTATAGAATATTTACCAAAAGGCACACATATAATTGAATACAAAGTTAATATTCAACAAAGCGGTAACTTTACCGGCGGTATTTCTAAAATTCAATGTATGTATGCTCCGGAATTCGGCGGCCATTCAGATGCCGTTAAAATCAGCGTTAAACGTAAAAATTAAAATAATCAAACATGTTAAAACAAAGCGAAAAATTAGCTTTATCATATAAAGACACAGACATCACATATTCGCAATTATTGCAATACTCATTGGCTTACGCCGAAGCTTTTGCAAAAAATGATAATGTAGAAAGAATATGTATTATTGGCGAAAACTCTTTAGAATGGGTGTATGCTTTCTATGGCGCATTGCGCACAAATGCAATTGCAATTCCTATTGATGTACAATCTACTCCCGACGAAATTGCTTACATATTAAAAGATTGTAACCCTGACATTATCTTCTCATCAGAAGAAAAAAAGGAAAGTCTTTCCATAATTGTTAACGAAGAAAAACTTACAGCTAAACTAATCACAGCAAAAGATATTGATGTTTCTGAAGTTCACACACTTCCAATAATTGATTTTTTGATTGAAGATATTGAAAAAACAGCCTTGATAATCTATACCTCAGGAACAACAGGAACATCGAAAGGAGTGATGCTTTCATACAAAAATATTCTTTTCAATCTGAATGCAGTTTGTAAGCAAGTGCCCATTATCACAGAAGAACGAACCATGATGATTTTGTTGCCGTTGCATCATGTTTTTCCTCTTTTGGGTTCGTTAATGGCTCCATTATACATCGGTGAAAGTATTTTTATTGCCGAAGGAATGAATAGCGAAAGTATTATAAAAACCTTAAATAAGGGAAAGATTAATTTAATTATAGGAGTTCCGCGTTTGTATGCTTTATTGGCTAAAGGTGTTATGGATAAGATTAATGCCAAGTTAATAACAAAGATTATTTATAAAATCGCTGCCGGTCTTCAGATAAGAGGACTTTCTAATATGCTCTTTTCTTCCGTTCATAAAAAGTTCGGCGGACATTTGAAATATCTTGTTTCAGGAGGCGCTGCTTTGTCTATAGAAACAGGCAAAATTTTTAAAACATTGGGATTTGAAATTCTCGATGGTTATGGAATGACTGAAACTTCACCAATGATTAGCTTTACTCATCCGGAAAAATGGAAACTCGGATATGCCGGATTACCTTTGGATGGAGCCGAAGTAAAATCAATCGACGGGGAAATATGTGTTAAAGGCGATAATGTTATGCAAGGTTATTACAATCGACCGGAAGAAACAGCAGAAGTGATTATTGACGGATGGTTACATACCGGCGATTTGGGAATTATCGACAAGTACGGCGTAAAGTTAACGGGAAGAATAAAAGAAATTATTGTTACATCTAATGGTAAGAATATTATTCCTGAAGAGTTAGAAAGAAAGTTTATGAGCATGTCGCCATACACTAAAGAAATCGGAGTTTTTATGCATGAAGGAATTTTACAAGCATTAATTATTCCTGAAATGGAAGAAATTAGAGAGACTTCCTTAGGTGATATAAATTCATTAATAAAACAAGATATTATTAACTTCAACTCTTCTGTATCACAATACAAAAGAATAAAACAATATCATATAATATCAACCGAGTTGCCAAAGAATCGACTTGGAAAATTGCAACGATTTAAGTTTGCAGATCTTATTGAAGTTGTAGAAGATAACACCGTTGAAAGTGATTCCGGCAAAAGTGAACAATATATTCTTTTAAGAAATTTCATTGCAAAAGAAACTGGAAAAACTCCAAAAGCAAACGATCATTTTGAAATTGATCTCGGAATGGATTCATTGACACGAATTGCTTTAATGGCTTTTGTTGAAACTAATTTCGGAGTCAGTTTAAATGAAAAGGATATTGAAGTTCTTGATACTTTAGCTAAAATGAGCGCATTTGTTGAGGAAAGCAACAATACTATTAATTTACAAAACGA
The DNA here is from genome assembly GCA_030265965.1 of Odoribacter sp. OttesenSCG-928-L07. Classification (GTDB taxonomy): domain Bacteria; phylum Bacteroidota; class Bacteroidia; order Bacteroidales; family BM520; genus RGIG7150. Next base: position 43,057 of record JAJDHA010000001.1, on the reverse strand, counting down.
AGATTTGTCATGGAAAGATATTTTATCCTCCGATATTCCACCGATAAAGTTACCTCGTGCCGGCGCTCTAAACAGTTTTCTCATGGGAATTTGCCGCGGGTTAATAAATATTTGCTATAAATTCAAAAGTACCGGTAAAGAAAATATTCCTGAAGAAACTTGCATCTTTGTTTCTAACCATCAAAGTATGCTCGATGGAGTTGTTCTATTTACTCAATTGAAAAAACAAGTTAGAAAGAAAACTTATTTCTTTGCTAAAAATAAACATTTCAAGAATTTTTTCATGAAGTTTCTGGCAAATAGAAATAATATAATCTTAATGGATATTAATTCGAACCTGAGGGAGTCTTTACAAAAATTGATGTATGTATTATCAAACAACAAAAATGTAGCTATATACCCTGAAGGCACACGATCTAAAACCGGCATGAATGATTTCAAAGATTTGTTTGCCATTTTGAGTACTGAATTAAAAATTCCTGTTGTTCCTATTGTTACTAAAGGTACAAATGTTGCCGTTATTAAAAGCTTTCTTCCACGTTTTGGAACAAGAGTTTCAATTGAATTTTTAGAACCAATTTATCCGCAAGTTAACGAAAGTTACATTCAGATGCGTGAGAAAGTACAGAAGTTGATTTCAGATAAGTTAGAAGAAAAATAAGAAAAGACGTACAACCGACTGATTGTTTATTGTACTGTTATCTCGTCAATAAAAAACCATGCATCGTATCCGATTCCGTAATGCCAATCGGGACATCTTTTTATGCTTTCGGCTTCTATCTTGATATATCTGGCAGATACTTTTTCCGGCGCAGTACATTTTACGCCTACAAATTTTATTCTCATATTTTTATCTTCATCCAAAGACTCTTCTCCGAATTTTTCGTAGGTAATATTATCGCAAGAGGTTGAATATGTCACTTTTGACGGTAAAAATATCCATGCACCTAAATGATGTAAAAAATCGCCTTCAATTGATGATATTTCCTTTTCTTCACCCAAATCTAATACCCAAATGCCATCTATTCCAAGCCAACCAACCCAACTTTCATTAAAACTCGTACCGCCCAAAAGTCCGTCGGTCAAAGCTGTTTCTCCCAAATCTTTATAATGACCGTAAGGCTCGGTAATCCAAATAATCTTTGCATCTTTTGCAAGATTATCAATATCATCAGATAAATATCGGTCAGAATATATTTGACAATATTCTGCCGGAGGATACACTTTTTCATTTAATGTTTTCACTCCAAACTTGCTTGTTCTTTCATTAAATAGCAATAGTTTAGATTTAATAATTCCCTTGTTGTAATTTCCTTCAACTCTTGCAATTTCCAATTCCGCATACTGAATTGGCAATCGTGACAATTGCACTCTGTTTAATAACACAGTATCATCTGCAACAGCTTGTTCAGCCTTATCGAAAAGCTCGTTATAATGTTTTAAACAATTTGCATTTAACATTCCGTCTTTATGAGTTACAGGCGTATCGTACAGTCGTAATGGCTTTTTACTTGCCAGCAAAGCTCCTTCCAACATTTTTTCATATTGATAAATGTATGGCGCTGCTGCTCCATAATATCCATTCAAAAATGTTCGCATCAGAGAATCAGCATTTAAGTAAGGATTCCACATTAATTTACTTATAATATACGCACGCATTTCAGAAAAATCACCACCTTTTACTCCTCCGGTTTGCGAAAAATGCATTGTTGCATTATGCTCTTTAAATATTTGAATATTTTTTTGAATGATATGAAAATTTGGGAAAGGCGACACATAATTATCAAAATTAATCCCATAATCCCAAATAAAAATATTATTACTTATTGCCGACCAAGCGTTTAATGCTTTCATAAATTCTTGTCCAGAAGCATTATCTGTTAAAGGAACTTCTCGTGTGCAATCAATATTACACAGCATTATATTTACATTTGGTAAAGGCTTTACATGTTTCGGCGGATGCATCGTATAAACATAAGCAAGTGTGGAAATTTCTTTATCAGGGAAGCGTTCTGCCAGTTTATTCACAAAATGAATTATTGTTCCCGACGGACTGCCTTCATATTCATCGAGCGCTTTACATTTAGGACAAGTACAATTAGTATTATTTCCGTCGTTTTGACTAACTGAAATAATATTTTTATCGGGATTCGCTTTAAATATTGAATCTATTTTTTGAGAAACAATTTCAAAAACATCCGGATTTGTCAAACACCATTGACTATGTCTTCCGGGACGATGTTCTCCATTAATAAAAGAATAATACTCCGGATTTGTTGCTCCGTATTTTGAAGATGGGAGCAAATCGTTGAATGTATGAACCCACAAATTATTTGCAAAAACCTCTTTTGGTTTTTCGAAGCGAAACCAATATTTGAAAATACTATCTTCTTCAATAGCGTAATTTTGAGTTTGTCTGTATCGAAAAGCAGGATTTTCTGCGCTGTTAAGTTCCGGAATTATTATCGTTTTACTTTTGTTTAATGTGTAAGTATTACTTGCATAATACGAAACTCCAAGATGATTTTCCAACAATGTAACTACACCGTAAATAGCTCCTTTGTCGCCGCCGCTACTTATGTATAGAATTCCTTTTTTCGTTTCCAAACGAAACCCATCTTCCGTTAATCCGTCAATATTTCCAAATCCGATTGCTATATCGCCTTTATTTGGAGTTGAATTATTAATAATTTGCAGATTTGTTCCACTTATTCTAATGATAAAATCTTGTAATAAAATTGCTGCTTCCATATTGTGCTCATTATTGTTATTCACAACAATATGCGATTTAGGAATGCCGTTTTTTACAATTGTTATTTGAGCATTAACAGAGAATGTTACAGTAAAAAGAAAAATAAGAAATAATAGTTTTAATCTCATATTAATTGCATTTGGATGCACAAAGATAACCTTAAATTTTCTATTTTATATTATGTTGTTGTATTGTGAGTCATATATAATGCTCCTATTTTCAATTATTTTTTTCGAGCAAACAAAAACCCCAAATAAAGTCTTGGTCCGTTTACAAAATCATTTTTCCAAGGAGAAAGATATGTAACCATATCAATTTTTGCTGTCAGGCGCATTCTTTTTGTTGGGGCGTATTCTATTCCAATGAATGGAACTCCGACCATCACAGGAGTTTTTCTCAAATAATATGTATTTTCTTGATTATATTGAATTTCTGTATTAAGAATATGCTTATAACTACCGCCACCGAAAGTTATTCCGACAAATAAAGTTATCTTTTCAAAATCCCATTTACAATCGGCAAGAACACCGCCCCAACCGAGACTAACTGAGCTTCCGTTATCATTGTATGATAAAGTTGTTGTATATCCTTCGAATCCGACACGAAGATGTTTCCCGAAACAAAACTTCATTGCGCCTCCAATTCCGAAAGGAACTCCGTTAATTGATCCCGAATTGCCATTCAAAGTGTAGTTACCCCCAAAAAGGTACCCTGTATTTATCATCATTCCTCCGGCATAACCGCTATATCTCATCTTGTTACCTAACTCTTGAGAAAATATCTGCAATGAAAATAAAAATAAAATTATTAGAATAGAGATCTTCTTAATCATGAAATATATCAATTAAAACAGCATGCCTATCTGATAGACAGTAAAAGATACTATCCAGGCAATTAATGTTGTATAAACCATTGAGAAAGCCGCCCATTTCAGTCCGGCTTCTTTTCGTATTGTTACGAGTGTTGCAAAACATGGAAAATACAGCAGAACAAACAGCATAAATGCATAAGCAACTAAAGGAGAGAATACTTTCTCCCCGACTTTTGGTCCGGAGGTATATTCAACATTCTGCAATGTTGTTATTAATTTTTCTGAAGATTCATCGGCTTCTGACTCAGCCTGATATAATATTCCCAATGATGACACAATAATTTCTTTTGCAGCAAAACCGGTTAAAATACTTACTCCCATTCTCCAATCAAAGCCCAATGGTCGTACAGCAGGCTCAATAAAATGACCTATTTGCCCGATATATGAATGTTCGCGTTGAGCAGAAAGTTTTTCAAGTTCCAGTTTTGATAATATTTCTTCCTTATTATCAAAAGTATCGTCCAAACTATCTTCCACCATTTCTATTTGCATTGCAAGAATTTTTGTTTGTTTATTTTCTTGTGGAAAATATTGCAGAGCCCAAATAATAATAGAAGCCAACAAAATTACAGAACCTATCTTTTTTATATATTGGACGCTTTTATCCCACATGTGAATGAGTGAATTTTTTAAAGTTGGAACTCTATATGGTGGAAGTTCTATTACAAACTCATCTGATACGTTTTTAAAAACAGTTTTCTTTAAGATTAATGCTGTTAATATTCCAAACATTATTCCGATAAGATATAAGCTTAGCATTACTAAGCCTTTGTGTTTAGCGAAGAATGCAGAAACAAAAAGAATATAAACAGGTAGTCTTGCCGAACACGACATAAACGGAATTGCAAGCATTGTAATAATTCTGTCTTTTTTATTTTCCAATGTTCTTGTTGCCATTATTGCCGGAACAGAACAGCCAAAGCCAATAAGAAAAGGAATAAAAGATTTTCCGTGTAAACCTATTCTATGCATAAGTTTATCCATAATAAATGCTGCACGCGACATGTATCCGCTATCTTCCAGGACAGAAATAAACCAGAAGAGAATCAAGATATTAGGCAAGAAAACGAGAACACCGCCAACACCTTGAATGATACCATTAACAATAAGATCATTAATTATTCCAGTGCGAAGATTCCTTGACACTAAATCGCCGAGCCAATTTATTCCTGATTCTATCCATGCTTGAGGATAAGCTCCAAGAGTAAAAGTAGTTTGGAACATTATCCATAAGAATAGGAACAAGACAGGAAATCCAAGCCATTTGTTGGTTAGAACAACATCTAATGAATAAGCCAATCTTTTTTTCGGATTAACACCCGATTTAAAAGTTTCTTTCAACGCACCTCTAATAAAACCGAATCTTGCATTAGTAATAATTGAATCAATATCTTCTTTGTAAGATTTTTCAATTTTTTCTCTGTAATCTGTAGCAACTTTTAATATTTCGTTACTGTTATCAAATTTTTCAATTTCAGTTTTTGTAATTGAGTCATTTTCAAGGATTTTCAGAGCCACAAATCTAAGCGGGAAAATATTTACTTCATCTTGATTAATTGCTAATTTAGATTTAATATCGGTTAAGGCTTCTTCTATATCGTTTCCAAAATTTATATGAATGTGCTTTGAAATACCTTTTTTATCTTCATAAACATCAACAATACATTTCAACACATTATCAATTCCTTTTCCTTTTGTTGAGACAGTAGGAACGATCGGAAATCCGAGCATATTACCAAGATTTACGTAGTCAACCGATGCACCGCTTTTTTCCAGTTCGTCGTACATGTTTAAAGCCATCACCATTCTGACATTCATGTCAATAAGTTGAGTGGTAAGAAACATGCTTCTTTCCAGGTTAGAAGCATTTACAATATTAAGCACAACATCAGGAAGATCTTTTGAAATATATTCTCGAACAAAAACCTCTTCTTGAGTAAATTCCGTTGTAGAATACGTTCCGGGCAAATCAATCATATTAATTGTATAGCCATTCCAATAGAAAGTTCCAACTTTCGACTCAACTGTAACGCCGCTATAATTACCAACTTTTTCGCGCAATCCTGTAGCGTGATTGAAGAATGAGGTTTTGCCGCTGTTAGGATTACCTACGAGAGCAACAGAAATTGTTTTTGTTTTTTCCTTTATTTTCTTTTCAATATCTTCAATAATGAGTCCGTTGTAATTGACTTCATCTTTTGTTGAATCTTGCAATTCGACAACTTCGATACGTTCCGCTTCACTTCTTCGTAAAGATACATGAGTATTCATAACCTCATATTCAATAGGGTCAAGTAATGGTGCGTTTTTTACTACTGTAACTTCTACACCTTTTACAAAGCCAAGTTCCATAACACGATGACGAAATCCGCCGTGCCCATGAACACTAATCACCACACAAGAACTCTTTGTAGAAATATCAGCTAAAGAAACGTATTTTTTTTCATCCATTTTTGCAAAACTCTAATTTGCAAAAGTACTAAAGAAAAACGTAAAGAAGCATCCCTAATTATGGGGATATTTTATTTCTCCTACCCTCTTCAATATCAACTAAGGTTATCTTACAATTAACTTATTTCCAATTCTTAAAGTCGTTGACTTAGAAATATTATTCAATTTGCAAATTTTATCAATGGTGGTTCCGTATTTTGAAGCCAATCCACTTAACGTATCACCTGATCGAATAGTGTGTACAATACGTTGAGATGCGGCAAGTGATTGTTCATCAGTTTGCTTGTGATTGGAGTAGATGCTGAAATAATGTTTTTTCAAAACTATGGAAAAACTTTTTAGTGAACCCGTTTCAAAGTCGATTATTCTTTGAGGATCGAAAGATTGCCCACAATAGCGTGTTTCAAAATGAAGATGAGAGCCTGTACTTCGCCCAGATGAGCCGCCCAATCCTATTACTTCACCAGCTTTAACATATTCATCTTCTTCAACAATTATTTTAGACAAATGTCCGTAATATGTTTCGAGTCCGTTTGTATGCCTTATTACAACTAAATTACCATAGCCACCAGTATATCTTGAAGCTTTTGCTATTCTTACTTTGCCATCAAATGCAGCTCTAATGGTATCTCCGATTTGTACTTTAAGATCAACTCCATTATGTTCGCGTTTACCTCTGAAACAGTATGGTGAACTAACTTTTGCAACAAAAGGCGAACAAAATCCGCTTAACGAATCGATTAAAGCAATTGGAATTTCATCAGGCAAAGTTTTAATGTCTAATTCCTTATAAGAATGTATTTTTTCGGAATCCCAATAATAAGTCAAAATATCTTCCGAAATTTGAGGCTTATGCAAATCAAGGTAATTCCATGTATGATCATCGAAAAGAATTATCTTGATAAATTTATCCTTGCTGTCGATAGTATCAATTGCAATTTTTTCGTAAAGAACATCTTCCGGCGAAACTTTAACAATAGAATCGATTGGAATTTCTACATTAGCAGTGATTGTATTTTCATCAAAATTCTCAAAATTGTTATCTTGAATTAAATTTTGCGAAAAAAGTGTGGAACAATAATAAAAAATCAGGATATTTATTGTTAGAAATTTTTTAAACATTTTATTAGAAATCAAATTTATGTTGTTAATACTTATAATATTATTTAATGACGAAACATGAATTAAAACCAATATTAATTCATTTGAGACATATTAAATATTTAAAACGCGAAAATAGCAAAATATTATTGTTGAAAAAAATATTTGCAAAATTGAACAATGTTCATTATCTTTGCACGATTAAAATAATTAAACGAGGTTAAAATGAACAAAAAAGAAATTCAAGAACAGAGAGTAAAAAAATATTTCATCGACTCTACTGTTAACTTATTGAAGACAGAAGGATTAAGAAGCGTTAATGTACGAAGTGTGGCAGACAATGCCGGTTATTCTTTTGCAAGTTTATACAATTATTTCAAAGATTTAAATGAATTAATTTTTGAAAGTGTGAAGGTTTTTGTAGAAGAATGCAATGATTTTATCTCTGAGCGAGTAGAAAATTCTATTCAAGGAAAAGAAAGGATACGCGATATTTCTGTTTTATACGTTAAATATTTCCTTGAATATCCCGGGGCATACGAATTATTTTTCTTAGAGCGAATGGGAAACATAGGAAATAAAGAACAGATTTGCGATCTGATATATAATTCTCTTAATGATTTATGTAAGGATGACTTTGCATATTGCGTGAAGAAAAAAGTGTTTTCAGCTGAACAAGCAGAAGTATTAAAAAAACAGTTGAATTATTGTGTTGCAGGAATGTTATTATTTTATCATAATAGACATAATCCTAAAGATTATAAAGAGTTTATTACAACAGTTACAGAACAGATAAATCAGGTTTTGCAGTAGTCATTAATATGATGATAGATTAAGTCCGTATTATTCTCACAATAATATCTCTATAGTTTTCATTTCAATTATTTGCATAAATAATGTTAATAATACAAACAGCTACATTATGTTAAAGGTGAATTGGGCTAAATCTTATTTCGATGTGCTATTATAAATTATTAAAAAAAACAATTGGCAACGCGCAAGCACAAACTCAAATTCCTGCAAGGAATTCATATCAATAGAAAACATATTTGATATAAGCTTCAAGTTTTTTTATAAAAAAAGCTGCTCCAATCGGGCAGCTTTTTTATTATACATATAATTAAGAATCTTATTTTTCTTCTTCTGCACCTTCTTCGTCTGAAGTCATAGAACGAGAAGATTTAATATCAACAATGACATTACGTTTAGAATCGACGAATTTAAGATTTTCATACTTAACATCAACATCTTCAATTCTTATTGGAGAGCCGGCATCGAGGTCTGTAATGTCGATTTCGATACAATCGGGAATGTTGTGTAATAATCCGTTAACGCGAATTTTACGCATTCTTTGTTGTAATTTACCACCGCGCAAAACACCTTTTGAAGTACCGGTTAAAATAATCGGTAAAGAAACAGTAAAAGGTTTAGTTTCGCTAATTTCATAGAGGTCAGCGTGTAGAACTCTATCACTTACAGGATGATATTGAATATCCTTAAGAATAGTTTGTACAGTTTTACCGTCAATATTTACATTAACAATGTAAGTTTCAGGTGTAAAAATAACTTTTCCAAACTCTTTTTCAGAAAGGATGATTTGATATTGTTCATTTCCACCGTAAATAACAGCAGGAATCATTTCATCTTTTCTAATTTGTCTTGAATCTTTTTTCCCTACGTTCTTTCTTAAAGAACCGCTCAATGAGATACTTTTCATAATTTTAAATTTTTATTAATAAATATTTATTAGAATTCGAACAGTGAACTTACTGATTCGCAATTTTCAATTTTATGTATGACCTGTGCGAATAAATCCGCAGTTGGTACAATTTCTATTTTAGAAGAATTTTCCCTTAAAGGAATTGAATCCGTTAAGAATATTTTGTTAAAAACAGATTTTTCGATACTCTTATATGCATTTCCGGATAAAACAGCGTGAGTTGCAAAAGCCATAACGCTTTTTGCCCCTTTGCTCTTGATTAATTTTGCTGCTTTTGTAATAGTTCCTCCGGTATCAATCATATCGTCTAAAAGTAAAACGTGTCTATTTTTCACGTTTCCGATAAGAGCCATTTTTTCAATTTCATTTGGTTTAGATCTTTGTTTGTAACACATTACAAAGTCGGTACCGAAAGCTTTTGCATAAGAAGCTGCTCTTTTTGTTCCACCTGCATCAGGCGAAGCAAATGTAATATCTTCAAGCCCTAAATCTTTAATAATCGGAACAAAAACAGAAGACGCATATAAATGGTCAACAGGGATATCAAAAAAACCTTGAATTTGATCGGCATGTAAATCTAAAGTAACCAAACGATCAAGCCCAGAAGCTGTAAGAAGATTTGCTATAAGTTTTGATGTAATAGGAACTCGCGGTTGATCTTTTCTATCTTGACGAGCATAACCGAAATAAGGAATGATAGCTACTATATGTTTTGCAGAAGCTCTACGAGCAGCATCAACAAGCATTAACAATTCCAACAAATTATCAGCTGGTGGAAAAGTAGATTGAACAATATACACAGAATTTCCTCTAATGTTTTGTTCAAATGAAGGCTTAAATTCGCCATCAGAAAAAACATCAAAAATTACATTGCCTAAAGTAGTACCATACTTTTCAGCTATTTGTCTGCCAAGATACTCGGAAGAACGACCCGCAAAAATATTTACATTTTTTGACATCGAAAAATTTTTTGCAAAGATAGTTTATTTAATTGAAAATTGAGGGTTGAAAGTTGAAAATTGTTTTTGACACAATGTAAAATAGGAGCAATGCTTAAAAATTCAATAAAATTTCTTACCTTTGGTGCCGAATTAAATTCATTATTCAGCTTGCAATAGTAATATCAGTCTCTCGTGGAAACTTTAATATTATTGTTATAAGATTGTAAATTAGTATATTTTTTTGATCATAAAGAATAGATGTGAGAAATGGCTAAAAAAGCAAATGAAAAACAAGAAAAACCAATAGAGGTAAGTCTGTGGGAGTCGGCAAACAAATTGCGTGGAAGTGTTGAGCCTTCGGAATACAAACATGTGGTGTTGGGGTTGATATTCCTGAAATTTGTCAGTGATAAGTTCGAGGAACACAGATCTAAGCTCATTGCCGACGGAAAAGAGAAGTACGTAGAGATGCCCGAATTCTACAACATGAGCAATGTGTTTTTTCTCGAAGAAATATCACGTTGGAATTACATCAAAGAAAAAGCCAAACAAGACGATTTGGCTCTGATTATCGACACTGCTCTCCATACCATAGAGAAAAACAACAAAAGCCTGAAAGGGGCATTACCCGATAATTATTTCTCTCGCTTAGGTTTGGAATCATCCAAACTGGCTTCGTTGATTGATGAAATCAGTGAGATAAACACCCTAAAAGATAAAGAGCAGGATATTGTTGGACGTGTATATGAATACTTCCTTTCAAAATTCGCTTTAGCGGAAGGAAAAGGGAAAGGAGAGTTTTATACGCCCAAAAGTATTGTAAACCTGATTGCCGAAATGATTGAACCTTACAAGGGTATCATTTACGATCCTGCTTGCGGTTCAGGTGGCATGTTTGTACAATCCATTAAATTTATCGAAAGTCATCACGGTAACAAACGCGAAGTTTCCATTTACGGACAGGAATACACCAATACCACCTATAAACTGGCAAAAATGAATCTTGCCATTCGGGGTATTTCCGCCAATTTGGGAGCGAAAGCCGCCAATACGTTTTCAGACGACCAACACAAAGACCTGAAAGCCGATTACATTATGGCAAATCCGCCATTCAACCAAAAAGACTGGCGAGCCGAAGATGAACTGATTGACGATCCGCGTTGGCGTGGCTACGATGTGCCGCCCAAAAGCAATGCCAATTACGGCTGGATTCTCAATATGGCAAGCAAACTTTCTGAAAACGGCGTAGCAGGTTTTATTCTTGCCAATGGTGCATTAAGCGGTGGAGGTGAAGAATATAAAATTCGCCGAAAACTGATTGAAAATGATTTGGTGGAAGCGATTTTGGTTTTGCCTCGAAATATGTTTTATACAACCGATATTAGCGTTACACTTTGGATATTGAACCGAAATAAGACCCAACGAACCGTACAGGTAGGCGATGAAATCCGCAACTATCGCCACCGCAAAGGCGAAATCTTGTTTATGGACCTGCGCCAAATGGGCGAACCCTTTGAGAAGAAGTTTACTCAATTTTCAATAGAAGATATCAGACGGGTTGCAGCAACCTATCACGATTGGCAGACCGCTACGATAGAGACGCACGGCCGTGCGTCTCAACACGGCCGTGCGTCTCAACGTGAAGTTTTCAATATCCCTGAATATTGCTATTCAGCTTCGCATGAAGAAGTAGAAGCAAAAGATTTTTCCTTAGTTCCGAGCAAATACATTGCTTTTAAGAATCGTGATGAGAATATCGACTTCGACGAAAAGATGAAAACATTACAAGCCGAGTTTAAAGAATTGTTGCAAGCCGAAGAACAATCGAAACTGGAATTGATTAAAGTGTTTAAAGAATTGGGATATGGTATTGAATAAAAAAGAGGCTAAACAATGAAAGATGAAAAGATGGTTGATGATAATCAGATAGTTATTTATCAGGCTGCCGATGGGACTACAAAGTTGGAAGTGAGGCTGAAAGAAGAAACCGTATGGCTCAATCGTCAGCAGATGGCTGAATTGTTTGATAGGGATGTTAAAACAATAGGGAAGCATGTTAATAATGCTTTAAAGGAAGAGTTGGCTGAAATTCCAACTGTCGCAAATTTTGCGACAGTTCAAAAAGAAGGGGATCGAGAAGTTGAAAGAAATATAGAATTTTATAGTCTGGACATGGTTTTGTCTGTTGGTTATCGAGTAAAGTCAAGCAGAGGAATTCAATTCCGCATTTGGGCAAACCGTATTTTAAAAGAGTATCTTGTAAAAGGCTATGCCGTTAATAACAAGATACAATTGCAACAATACAACGACCTGAAACTAACCGTCAAACTACTATCGAATGTTTTGCAAAGCAAAGAACTATCGGCAGACGAAGCTACAGGTCTCTTGCAAGTGATAAGTGATTACACGTATGCTTTAGATACATTGGATAAATATGACTATAAACAGTTGAGTATCGAACAAACCACTACAAAAGAGGATTTTCGAGCCACTTACGAAAATGCAAAAGAGGCGATTTCTATATTACACAAAAAATTTGGCGGAAGCTCCTTGTTTGGTAATGAAAAAGACGGATCGTTTCATAGCTCAATCAATACCATTTATCAAACATTCGATGGTAAAGAACTTTATCCAAGTATTGAAGAAAAAGCGGCAATGCTCTTGTACTTAGTAACCAAAAATCATTCTTTCAGCGATGGGAATAAGCGGATTGCAGCTTTTCTGTTCCTTTGGTTTTTAGAGAAAAACGGAATCCTTTACAAGCCCGATGGAACAAGGTTGATTGAAAACAATACATTAGTAGCTTTAACCCTGATGATTGCCGAAAGCCGCTCGGAAGAGAAAGATGTGATGGTAAAATTAGTAGTCAATCTGATTAATAAAAACAATTGAGGCGGTATGAATATATCCGATAACAGTTATAAAAAATGGATTTTAGAGCTAAAAACCAAAATTCGTTCAACGCAAATTAAGGCAGCTATTGCTGTCAATTCTGCATTGATTGAATTTTATTGGGAATTAGGCAAAATGATTTCCGAAAAAGAGAACGTGTGGGGTAATAAACTGATAGAGCAGGCGGCTAAAGATCTGCAATCAGAATTTCCTGACATGAAAGGTTTATCAAGGAGTAACTTATTTTATTGCAAGCAATTCTATGTTTTCTATCACGATAAATTAATCCAACAACCTGTTGGACAAATTGTGCAACAACCCGTTACAAAAATTCCATTGGAATTAGGTAAAGGATTTGCTTTTGTCGGACAACAAACGATTGGCATTTTACTGTGCCGCGAAAAGAATAGCATTGAAGTCGAGTTTTCATTACGCGATATAAACAAACCTATGGGAGTAAGCGAATTTCAAATTACCGAGCATTTGCCCAAAGAATTGAAAGATAGCTTACCAACGATAGAAGAAATAGAAAATGAGTTCATAAAATTGAGAGATGAGAATGAGCAATTATAAACGATTGGGTGATTATATTCGGGAAGTGGATGTGCGGAATCTTGAAGGACGGGAAGACAATCTACTTGGTGTTTCTGTGTCAAAAGAATTTATTAAATCTGTAGCAAATACTGTTGGAACTGACTTTACAAAATACAAAACAGTAAGAAACACTCAATTCACATATATCCCAGACACTTCTCGAAGAGGAGACAAAATTGGTATTGCAATGTATGCGAATGGAGGTACGGCATTAGTTTCTCAAGCATATACTGTTTTTGAAATTACTGACACAGAAAGCCTTCTTCCTGAGTATCTAATGATGTGGTTTCGGCGTCCCGAGTTTGACAGATATGCTCGTTTCAGAAGTCATGGAAGCGTTAGGGAAATGTTTGATTGGGAAGAATTGTGCAATACTGAACTCCCCATTCCCTCTCCCGAAAAACAACGCGAGATAGTAGCCGAATACAATGCCGTGCAACGTCGTATAGACCTCAACAACCAACTGATACAAAAACTCGAAGAAACTGCACAGGCTATTTACAAGCAGTGGTTTGTGGATTTTGAGTTTCCAAATGAAGACGGGAAGTCGTATAAAAGTTCGGGTGGCGAAATGGTGGATAGTGAGTTGGGGGAGATTCCGAGGGGGTGGAGAGTGGGAGCTTTGTCGGATATTGCAAATATCATTATGGGACAGTCACCTGAAGGTGAGTCGTATAATTCCGAAGGAAATGGGATGATATTTTATCAGGGGCGAACAGACTTTGGAATAAGATTTCCTGATATAACAACTTACACTACTGAACCTAAAAAAAGAGCTAAAAAGGGAGATATATTAATGAGTGTGAGAGCTCCAGTAGGAGACTTGAATATAACAAAGAATGATTGTGCAATTGGTCGAGGTATTGCCTCTTTGAATAGCAAAACAAAACACAATTCATTTCTTTTTCATTTGATGTTAGCAATTAGAAATGAATTTGATGTGTCTAATGACGAAGGAACAATATTTGGCTCAATAACAAAAGAGGCGTTATATCAGAGTAAAATTATCATTCCGAACAATAAAACTATTCAACTATTTGAAGACACTATATCTATTCTTGATAAAAATATAGAGCTGTTTGCTGAACAAGATAAAAAGTTAAAAGAATTACAATCGCTACTTCTTTCGAAGATGGCAACAATAAAAAATTAAAAAAAACATGTCAAAGGAATTAGAAATAATTGTCCAGCAGGATCACATTGAGTCTTTAACAAGATCTAATGGAATCAATGCTATCTCAGAGTTAATTTGGAATTCTCTTGATGCTGATGCAAATGAAATAAGAATAAATTTTGAGAAAAATGTACTTGGCAAATACGAGTACATATCTATAGAAGATGATGGTATTGGATTATCTTATCAATTAGCAGAAGATGTCTTTCAAAAACTTGGAGGCTCAGATAAGAAACAAAATAATGTTAGTCCTGCAGGAAGGGTTTATCATGGCAAGGAAGGAAAAGGCAGGTATAAAGCTTTAGCTCTTGGAGATCTGGTGCATTTCGATAGTTATCAGATCATAGATGATTTTTCTAATCATTTTACTGTTGCTATTGATAAAAATAGTCTTCGAAATCCTAAATTAAGCGACATTGAGACTGTTAATGGCATGAAAAAGGGATTTAAGGTCACAATCAACAATATCAATGATAAAATTGCAAATGAAGTTTTTTTAAAAGATAATTTCAGAGAACTAGAAGAAAGATTTGCTTTGTATTACTTAAGTTATCCATATTTTCAAATATATATTAACAATAAAAAATTAGATTTTGACAACCTTATAAAAAATCAATATACGGAAATAATAAAAACAGATATTAATAACCTGACGTATAAATTTGAAATTAAAATAATAGAATGGAAATTTGAGAATAAAAGGAAAACATATTTATGTAATGAAAAAGGAATTCCATTTCTTGAAGCCACGCTTGGGATACGCTCAAGTTTGCCGATTTCAATTTTTATTCAATCAATATATATTGAATCTTTACATAGACAAAATGAATTAAATTTAGCTGAGGCTAATCCAGAGTTAGTAAAAGTCGTTGAACAAAGTAAAAAAATAGCACGAGAATATGTCAGAAAAAGATTGCACTATTATTCTAAAGAATTTATAGAAGATCTTAAAATGTCAAATTTATATCCCTATCACGAAGAAGCAAAAGGAAATGTTGAAATAGCAAAACGCCAAGTTTTTGATATAGTTGCTCTTCAAATAAATGAATATCTACCTTCTTTTAGTGAACAAGATAATATAAGCAAGAAATTAACATTGTCTTTAGTTAAAGAGGCATTAGAGACAAACACTGCTAGTTTGCAAAAGATTCTCACTGAAGTTATAGGATTGCCTGACGATAAGAAAGAAGAGTTGGCTGAATTGTTAGAGAAAACTTCTTTGGAGAATATGATTGACACTATGCGTTTAGTGACAGATAGGCTTGATTTTCTAAGCGGATTAGAATTGCTTATATATGATCCTGAACATTCAAAAAAAGTAAAAGAGAGAAAGCATTTACACAAAATTGTAGTGAATGAAACTTGGATTTTTGGTGATGATTATACTTATGGTGCGGATGATTTAACTCTTAAAAATGTTCTAAAACAATATCTAAAAGATTTAGGACGAGATGATTTCGAAGAAGTGGTAAATTCTGAAGATAATTCAGAATTAGAAACGATTCCTGATGTATGTCTATGGAAACAATACAATTTAGGAAAAGCTGATTATTACGAAAATTTGGTAATTGAATTAAAACGACCAATTAAAGATGCAGGGTTTCCTGAAAAAACACAAATAGAATCTTATGCTGCTAAAGTCAGTAATGATGCTCGATTTCCCAAAGAAAAAACTAAATGGACTTTTATTTTATTAACAAGAGACATTAAAGATGAATTAAAAACAAGCGTAGAGCAGCAACACAGACGTTATGGTCACATTATAGAATCAGAACATGTAAATGTGTTTATCCTTCGTTGGAGCGACATAATTCAAACAGCAAGATCAAAATACAAGTATATAAAAGATAAGTTAAATTTAAATCTTCAAACAAATGAAGATGCACTATCTCTACTTGAAGAGAAATACAAACAGTATTTACCAGATGATTTTCAATAAATGAAGAAGAATATGAAATTCACTAAATTCAATCCCTCAAAAGGCGAAATCCTTCTTTACCAATCCGACAGCGGAGCTGTAAAAGTAGAAGCTCGATTGGAAAATAAAGCAACTGTTCCAAAATAGAAATAGTTATTTCAAAACTTATAAATCCGCGTGTAGCATGCCCAACCAAGAATCCATAAAGCCATTCGAAGAAAAGAAAGTTCGTACCATCTGGGACGAAGAACAAGAGAAATGGTACAGTATAATTAAAATAATTCAATAATGTCAAACAATAACCCTCAACCCTCAAATAGTCAGTTCGTTCTTTATCAAGACGACAATGGGATAACAAATGTCAATGTCCGTTTTGATGGTCAAGATGTTTGGCTTTCGCAACAGCAGATTGCTTTGCTGTTTGATACAACGCGCGAGAATATTGTGCAGCATATCCGAAATATCTACCAAGAAGCTGAATTACAGGAAGATCGAACTTGTAAGAATTTCTTACAGGTTCAAACGGAAGGTAAGCGTTCTGTAAAACGGAATATTCCAAACTATAATTTAGATATGATTATCGCCATCGGTTATCGTGTGAAATCCCAAGTGGCTACACGATTTCGGCAATGGGCAACACAACGTCTGCACGAATATATCCAAAAAGGATTTACGATGGACGATGAGCGATTGAAAGGGAATGGAAATCGTTATTTTCGGGAACTGTTACAACGTGTTCGGGATATTCGTTCCAGCGAACGCAATCTATATCAACAAGTAACTGATATTTATGCTACTGCGATTGATTATGATCCAAACTCAGATGTTACTAGATCGTTTTTTGCAACCGTTCAGAATAAAATGCACTATGCCGCTCATCAACATACAGCGGCTGAGGTTATTTATCAGCGGGTAGATTCCGAAAAACCCATGGTGGGCATGACCAATTTCAAAGGCGATTACATAACGCGCGATGATGTAAAAATTGCAAAAAACTATCTTTCGGAAAAAGAGTTGCAAGTCTTGAATTTGTTAGTATCTCAGTATCTTGATTTTGCTGAATTGCAAGCCTTAGAACAACAAGCTATGACCATGCAGCAATGGATTGAAAAGTTAGATAATATTCTGATGGTAGGCAACCGTCCTTTGCTCAATAATGCAGGGACTATTTCACACAAACAAGCCATAGAAAAAGCAACACAAGAATTTGAAGAATATCGTCGAAAAGAAATGTTGCAATACGAAAGCGATTTCGATAGGGCAATCAAAGAGTTAAAAGAACAGTCGGAAAATAACGATAAAGAATAAAGCCGTATGAAATTCACCGAAGCCAAACTCGAACAAGCATTTGCCGAACTTCTTTCACAAGAAGGTTATCCGCATTGCTTGGGCAATACGCTTACCCGCCAGCCTGATGAAGTACTGATAGAAGACGATTTGTGCAATTTCCTGAAAAAGCGTTATGCTAATCACGGTATTACCGATACGGAAATCAAATCTATTCTGTTGGAGCTGAAATCGCTTCCCGCTTCTGATCTGTACGAGAGCAATAAACATTTTATGAAAATGTTGTCCGATGGATTTATTCTCAAACGTGAAGATCATACGCATAAAGATGTTTATATCCAGCTGATTGATTATTCGGGATTGGAGAATCAGACTTACACTGCCGAAGAACTAATTTCCGTTGTCGCTGAACCACAAGCTGAATACAAAACGGATGCAAATATCTACCGCTTTATAACTCAGTTGGAAATTCAAGGTTCGGAAAAACGCATTCCTGATGGCATTCTATATATCAATGGTTTGCCTTTGGTGGTTTTCGAATTCAAAAGTGCCATTCGAGAAGATACTACCATTCACGATGCTTATACACAGTTGACTGTCCGTTACGAACGTGATATTCCCGAACTGTTCAAATACAATGCTTTTTGTGTAATCAGCGATGGTATAAACAACAAAGTAGGTTCGTTTTTCGCTCCTTACGATTTCTTCTATGCATGGCGACGCATTGCCGGCATGAATAAAGATGTGGATGGCATAGATTCTATGTATACCTTGGTTCAAGGTATGTTCCAGAAAAATAGATTGCGGGATGTACTGCGAAACTTCGTTTACTTTCCAGATTCATCGAAAAAGAACGAGAAAATAGTTTGTCGCTATCCGCAATATTACGCGGCTCGAGCACTATATGACAACATAAAACAGGCTCAAAAACCGTTTGGAAATGGAAAAGGTGGTACTTATTTTGGGGCAACAGGTTGCGGGAAAAGTTATACAATGCTTTTCCTTACCCGGCTATTGATGAAAAGCGAATACTTTGGCAGCCCTACCATTGTATTGATTACCGATCGTACCGATTTGGACGACCAATTAGCCGGACAATTTACCAATGCCAAACAATACATTGGAGACAATAATGTCATTAGTGTTGAAAGTCGAAATGATTTGCGTGAATTGTTGCAAGGACGTGAAAGCGGCGGCGTTTTTCTAACCACTATTCATAAGTTCACCGAGGATACCGAATTATTAACTGACCGTCAAAATGTAATTTGTATTTCGGACGAAGCCCATCGCAGTCAAACCAATCTGGACCAAAAAATAAAAATAAGCGAGAAAGGTGTATCCAAAACTTTCGGATTTGCCAAATACCTGCACGATTCATTGCCAAACGCAGTGTATGTAGGATTCACTGGTACTCCCATCGATGCCACACTCGATGTGTTTGGTAAAGTGATGGATGCCTATACTATGACCGAATCAGTTCGCGATGAAATTACCGTTCGCATTGTATATGAAGGACGGGCTGCCAAAGTAGTTTTGAATAACAGCGAACTACAAAAAATAGAACAATATTATAACGATGTAGCCGAAGAAGGAGCAAACGAATATCAAATAGAGAAAAGTAAACAAGAGTCTGCCCGATTACATGTTATTCTTGGCGATCCTGACCGTTTGCAGGCATTAGCCGAAGACTTTGTTACACACTACGAAAATCGTATTTCTGAAGGTTCTTCGGTAAAAGGTAAAGCCATGTTTGTGTGCAGCAATCGTACTATCGCCTACGATTTTTATAAAAAGGTACTGGCGCTTCGTCCTGAATGGGGAGAAGTCCGATTCGCGGAAGAGGGTGTTGAACTTACCGATAAAGACAAACGTGAGTTGAAACCGATGGAACGTATCAAACTTGTGATGACTCGCAATAAAGACGACGACAAAAAGTTATATGATTTATTGGGAACAAAGGAGTATCGTAAAGAACTCGACCGACAATTCAAGAATGAAAAGTCAAACTTCAAAATTGCCATTGTGGTCGATATGTGGCTCACAGGTTTCGACGTGCCGTTTCTCGATACCATTTATATTGATAAGCCGATACAACAACACAATCTGATACAAACGATTTCGCGCGTAAATCGTAAGTTTGAAGGTAAAAACAAAGGTTTGGTGGTCGATTATATCGGAATCAAGAAACAAATGAACCTTGCTTTGGCTCACTACAATAAAGGCGACAAAGATAATTTTGAAGATATCACCCAGTCGCTTGTGGTGGTAAAAGATCATTTGGATCTGTTGACAAAACTGTTTCACAAATTCGATAGCTCAGCTTATTTCTCAGGTGGTACATTGGAACAATTGAACTGTTTGAACAAAGCCGCTGAATATATACAGTGCACCAAAGAATTTGAAACTCGTTTTATGGATTTGGTGAAACGCCTGAAAGCAGCGTATGATATTTGCACCGGCAGCGAACAACTCACGCAGGAAGAACGAGATTATACACACTTCTATTTGGCTGTTCGTTCTATCGTTTTTAAATTGACCAAAGGCGATGCTCCCGATACAGCACAGATGAATGCCAAAGTGCAGGAAATGATAAAAGACGCTTTGATAAGTGACGGCGTGGAAGA
Source organism: Odoribacter sp. OttesenSCG-928-L07 (assembly GCA_030265965.1). Classification (GTDB taxonomy): domain Bacteria; phylum Bacteroidota; class Bacteroidia; order Bacteroidales; family BM520; genus RGIG7150. The sequence continues at coordinate 22,732 of JAJDHA010000001.1, read as the reverse complement.
ACTCTTCAAAATGGGTTCGGAAGATGAAACTGAACAAGACATTTTCGATGAAGATTATTTGGCAAAGATAGATAAGATAAAGCTGCCCAATACAAAAATCAAGCTGCTCCAAAAGCTGTTGGCGAAAGTAATCGGAGAACTGAAAAAGGTAAACCGCATGAAAGGGATCGACTTCAGTAAAAAAATGGAGAGTTTGGTGGAACGATACAATCAGCGAGATGCAAACGATATTTTAAGAAGTGAAGTTTATGAAGAAATAGCGGAACAGCTAACCAATTTGATTTGGGAAGTTCATAAAGAGTTTTCCGCAGGTGATGCAATGGGTATTGATTTCGAAGAAAAGGCTTTTTACGACATACTCAAATCATTGTGTACTAAATATGACTTTACTTACCCTGATGATAAAATGATTGAATTAGCTAAAGGAGTAAAAAACCTTGTAGATTCACAAGCGAAATACCCTGATTGGAATAAACGCGATGATATTAAATCTGCATTGAAAGTTGGTTTGATATTATTGTTAGATGAATACGGATATCCTCCTGTGGAACGCGATGAAGTTTATGTGGAAATTTTTGAACAAGCGGAGAATTTTAAAAGAAATAAATAGTTATTAGTTTTTTATAACAGTAAAGTAAATTTAAAATAATAAATCGACTCAAAAAAAGATTTATCCAAAAAACTTTCAACCCTCAACTCCCAACTTTCAACTGAAAATCCTATCTTTGCAGCTAATTTAATTTTTAATAGCAATGAATATCGCAATATTCGCATCCGGAAATGGTTCTAACGCTGAAAATATCGCAAATTATTTTAAAGGAAATCCTAAGGTTAATGTTAAGTTGTTTCTTACAAATAAGAATGATGCTTACGTTATCGAAAGAGCAAAAAAGTTGAATATTCCCTGCGTCGTTTTTTCACCAAAAGAATTAAAAGATAGCGAAGGTGTTCTCAAAATTCTTCAAGAAAATGAAATCGAATTCATTATCCTCGCAGGATTCCTTCTCTTAGTTCCGGATTTTATTGTGGATGCATACCCAAATAAAATCATTAATATTCATCCTGCGCTTCTGCCAAAATTCGGCGGAAAAGGAATGTACGGCACTAATGTTCATAATGCGGTAATTGATGCTAAGGAAACAGAATCGGGAATTACAATTCATTATGTGAACAATATTTATGATGAAGGTAAAATCATTTTTCAAGCTAAATGTAATGTTGAAAATGATGATACAGCAGAATCATTAGCACAAAAAATTCATGTTCTTGAATATGAGTGCTACCCTAAAGTTATTGAAAGTCAAATTCAACAATATATTAATCAACACAAATAAAATTTTTAATTAGAATAATTGCTTTTATGGAATATAAACATTCGGAAATAGAAAAAAAATGGCAAAAGTATTGGGCTGAAAATAAAACGTTTAAAACGGAAATAGATAATAATAAGAAAAAATATTATGTGCTTGATATGTTTCCTTATCCTTCGGGAGCAGGTTTGCATGTCGGTCACCCTTTGGGTTACATTGCTTCGGATATTTATGCGCGATTTATGCGCCACAAAGGTTTTAATGTGTTGCACCCGATGGGCTATGATGCTTTCGGACTTCCTGCAGAACAATACGCAATCCAAACAGGAACACATCCTGCTATTACTACCGAAAAAAATATCAAAAGATATAGAGAACAACTTGATAAAATTGGTTTTTCTTTCGACTGGGATAGAGAAGTTGTAACTTCTGACCCGAAATATTACAAATGGACTCAATGGGTTTTTATTCAATTATTTAATTCTTATTATTGCAATCAGGCGAATAGTGCGCGGCCAATTGATGAGCTTGTCGAAGTCTTTTCATTGCAAGGAACAAAAGATTTGGATTTGGCTTGTACTGAGCCAATGTCGTTTACCGCCGATGAGTGGAACTCTAAATCGGAAGCAGAACAACAAGAAATTCTTATGAATTATCGTCTTGCTTATTTGGCTGAAACTTGGGTTAATTGGTGTCCTGCTCTCGGAACTGTTTTGGCTAATGATGAAGTAATCAACGGATTATCTGAAAGAGGCGGATTTCCTGTGGAAAGAAAAAAGATGCAGCAATGGATTTTGAGAATTACAGCTTACGCTCAACGTTTGCTCGACGGACTCAATACTGTCGATTGGTCTGAATCCCTAAAAGAAATGCAAAGAAACTGGATTGGTCGCTCCGAAGGCGCAACTGTTTTCTTCGGTATTGAAAATCATCCTGATATGAAGTTGGAAATCTTCACAACCCGTCCTGATACTCTCTGGGGTTCAACTTTTATGGTACTTGCTCCTGAACACGATTATGTCGATATAATCACTAAACCTGAAAACAAAGCTCAAGTTGAAGAATACGTTACCTACGCTAAAAATCGTAGCGAACGCGAAAGAATGACGGAAGTTAAAACTGTGAGCGGAGTATTTACCGGAGCTTACGGAATAAATCCGTTGACAAACGAAAAAGTTCCAATTTGGATTGCCGATTACGTTCTTTCTGGTTATGGAACCGGCGCAATAATGGCTGTTCCGGGTCATGATAGTAGAGATTTTGCTTTTGCTCGCCATTTCGGACTTCCTGTTTTACAAGTTGTTTGTGCTCCCGGCGATGAGCCAAAAGATACTTCAACTTGGGAAGAATCTTATGATTCTAAAGATGGTGTGATTATTAACTCCGGATTTATTACTGGAATGAATGTGAAAGAAGCAATTTCTACAGTTGTGAAAAAACTTGAAGAGATGAATGTCGGTAAAGGAAAAATCAATTATCGTCTTCGTGATGCAATCTTCAGCAGACAAAGATATTGGGGCGAACCGTTCCCAATCTATTATAAAGATGGAATTCCTTACGCAATGGATGAAAAGGATTTGCCTTTGGAATTGCCGGAAGTTGATAAGTTTTTACCGACTGAAAGCGGCGAACCTCCTTTGGCGCGCGCTAAAAATTGGACTTACAAAGGTTATCCCTTAGAAGTAAATACAATGCCCGGATTTGCAGGTTCAAGCGCTTATTATCTGAGATACATGGATTCGAAAAACAATAATGAGTTGGTTTCAAAAGAAGCTGCAAGTTATTGGGTTAATGTAGATTTGTATTTGGGCGGCGACGAACATGCATCAGGTCATTTGATTTATTCGCGTGTTTGGGATAAATTTTTGTTCGATATTGGTGTGGCTATTACTGAGGAACCGTATCAAAAACTTATCAATCAAGGTAAAATACAAGGACGTTCGAATTTCGTTTATCGTATAAACGGCACAAATAAATATGTTTCTTTGAATCTGAAAAATGATTATGACACCTCTGCTTTGCACGTCGATATTAATATTGTAAAAAATGATGAACTCGATATTGAAGCTTTCAAAAAACAAAGTCCCGAAAACGCAAGTGCAGAATTTATCTTAGAAGATGGAAAATACATTTGCGGTTGGGAAATCGAAAAAATGTCGAAGTCGAAATTCAATGTGCAAAATCCTGATGACTTGGTTGAAAAATACGGCGCAGATACTTTACGTCTCTACGAAATGTTTTTGGGACCATTGGAATCGCATAAACCATGGGATACCAACGGAATAGAAGGTGTATTTCGTTTCTTGAAAAAATTGTGGAGATTATATCATGATAGAGATAACAACTTTATTCTCTCTGATGAAGAGCCAACCGCAGAAGAGTTGAAGGTTTTACATAAAACAATCAATAAGGTTGAAACCGATATTAAAAACTTTTCTTTTAATACGGCTGTTGCAAGTTTTATGATTGCAGTAAATGAATTATCAGAGTTAAAATGTAATAAAAGAAAAATTTTAGATGAACTTACCGTTTTAATTTCGCCTTACGCACCGCATATTGCAGAAGAATTATGGCAATTGTCGGGACATGACACAACGGTTGAATATGCAGCATATCCTGTTTTCGATGCAAAATATGTTCATGAAGATAGTTTTGAATATCCTGTTTCGTTTAATGGAAAAGTTAGATTTAAAATTAATTTACCTTTAACATTAAGTCAAGATGAGGTTGAAAAAATAGTTCTCGCAACTCCTGAAGCGCAAAAATGGACTGAAGGTAAAGAGGTCAAAAAATTTATTTTTGTGCCGAAAAGAATTATTAATATTGCAGTAGTTTAAACATATTCTTTTTATACGCTTCAACTCCGGGTTGGTCGAAAGGATTTACATCAAGCATATAACCGCCAATGCCGCAAGCAAATTCGAACATATATATTAATTGTCCGAGATAATACTCATTTAATTGTGGAATATTAATGGTAATGTTTGGCACACCGCCGTCAACATGAGCTTGGGTTGTTGCTTCCTCAGCGATTTTATTTATTTGATGCAAACTTTTTCCTGCAAGATAATTTAATCCGTCGAAATCATTTTCAATTTTTGGAATTATGACATCTTTGTCAATATTTTCTATATGTAGAATTGTTTCAAAGAGTATTTTTGAGCCATCTTGGATAAATTGTCCTAATGAATGTAAATCTGTTGTAAATGAAGTGCTTGCCGGAAATAAACCTTTTCCATCTTTTCCTTCACTTTCACCAAAAAGTTGTTTCCACCATTCACAGAGTGAGTTAAGCTGGTTGAGGTAATTTACAAGAATCTCAACATCAAATCCTAATGCGTGCAAGCTATATCTTGTCATTGCATATTGTAAAGCAGGGTTTTTTGATATATCATTTTCCTTTGTACATATTTCTGCCATATCATTGGCTCCTCTAACAAGTTCGTTAATATCTATTCCGGCAAAAGCAAGCGGCACCAATCCTACGGGAGTCAACACAGAAAATCTTCCGCCGACATCATCAGGAATAACGAATGTTTTGTAATTATTTTGATTAGCAGTTTCGCGCAATTTACCTTTTTCTTTGTCTGTAATTGCAATAATTCTATTTGCGGCTTCAGAAGTGCCGTATTTCTTTTCAATATGTTCCTTAATTATTCTGAAAGCTATTGCAGGTTCTATTGTAGTCCCTGATTTTGAAATTACTACCACAGCATAATCTTCACGTTCCAAGTTGTTGAGTAAATTGCTCAGGTTGATTCCGTTAAGATCATTGCCGGCATAATGAATTTTTATTCCATTTGAAATATGTTGATAATTTAATGCATCAATAATTGCTTTTGCTCCAAGATAAGAACCGCCAATCCCGATAACTACAACAGAATCAATTTTGTTTTTTAAACTTCCGATGTGTTCATTTACTTCATATAATAAAGATGAATCAAGAATAGATTTTGGCGTGTCAATCCAACCGGTAAATTCCTTCCCTTTGCCCGTTTTATCAATTAATGTATTATAGGCGGAAATTAATTCATTAATTATGATATTGTTTAATTCGATTGGAATAAATTGTTCTGAGAACTTGTTGTTTACACTTATTGCTTTCATAATTTTTTTGGCAAATATACAAAAAAAAAGGTAGAAGCAATCGCTTCTACCTTTAATGGGTTGGTCGTTTCTAAAGGGGGGGTAAATATATACACACATTATTTTAGGAACTAAAAGGAAGGGACGAACTGACGACCAACCACATTGTAAATACAAAAAAAAGAACTTGACAAAGGTATAAATAAATTTGATTTTGTGACAAGTTTTTTCAATAAAAAATGTTAATAAATGTTAACAAATTTTACAATCTTGATTAACAATGGTTTGATTGGTTTGTTTTTTGAAAAAACAAGCAAAGAAAATTAAGATTCATTAATATTACCGAAAAAACTTATTATTTGTAGGTTTTTCAGGTATTTCATCAAATTTATTTTTGAATCCTGTTAAAATTTCTTTTTCTTTTACTGATTTTTCTTCAGGTGTAAGTTCTGATTTAGGATTACTAAGGTTAATTAATTTCGAAATTTCATTTTCATTAAAGAAAATTCTTGAATCGGATGAAATGATATAATAAGGACCAATCATTGTCCCATCATCTTCTCTAAGAAAATATAAAATCTCAGAATTGCCATTAACAAAAACATTGTCGAGTTTATTGTTTTCAAAAAATAAGTCAATAAGTTTGCCTTTAATTTGATTATATGCGCCGAGACTATCTTCTGAAATAATAAATCCGTTTGGTGTTGCAGTAATTTTTTCAAGAGTTTCATTTTTAACTATGAATGTAATTGAATCACCGGTAATTTGATTATTTCCCGACCACAAAGCAGGACTATTATATAACACAGCGATTGAATCTGAATGATAATACACTAACGAATCGCATGCAGACTGATAATCATTACTAAATATTTTTGTATTATTATATGCGAATGCTTTATCAATAGTTTCAGTTTCATTATTAAATTTTGCGAACAAAGTGTCTGCAAAAAGGAAAATAGTATCGCCTTCGTTTACTGCTCTTGCTACTGCATCCTCAGAAATAAATGCGTATTCTCCTATTTTGTTGTATTCGAGATATTCCGACCAAGATTTGACATTATTTGCGGTATCGATTGTAATTACATCTTTATAAGCCTCTGCATATTCTATTGATTCATTATAATAAGCGCTATCACAAAAAACTATATATTCATTATAGTGTATTTCAACATTTGTTTTTAAAAATGATTTTTTAACTTTAGAATCATAAATTCCCTTTTCACAATATATTGTATTTTCGCCATTGTGAATAATTGTTTTGCTAATTGTTCTTGCAATTTCAGTATTACTATTATAAAAAACCGTATCTGCCTCTAAAACATATTCAGGGTCTGTTATTACCACATCAATAAAAAAATCGAAATCTTTATTATCTAAATTATAAATACCTCGTTTGCTTACCAAAGTTTTATCACTATTAATAATTGTTGCTCCGGTATTATAATACGCAACTTGTTTTGCTCTGTCGTAAAATAAAATTTCGGTGCGAAGATTAGTAGTTGGATCTGTCAATAAAACCTCACGACTAATTTCTGCAAGTTTTGTATTACCGTTGTAAATCAAATGTTTTCCGTACAAATTGATTGTGTCACTTTCAATAACATGTACTTTACCAAAAGCTTCTAAATCGTTGCGACTCTTATTCAAATATGCGCTATCGCAATAAAGGAAGGCTTCGTCATGTTTAAAGATAACGTTGCCTATTAAAATTTGATTATTTGTAGAACGATGATTATTTGCAACGTCAGCCTGAATTAGTTGTATTAATGTTGGTTTTTTTTCATCGTCGGTTGACTTTTTTTCGACTTCGGATTGAGCATTACAAAAAACGCTTAACATAATCAAGATAATTACCGATAACAGTTTTGTTAATATATTTGATAATGTGTTAAGCATAAGTGAAATTTATTTTTTCAAACTAAAATATTTCCTGTCATTTCTTTCGGAATTTCTATTCCCATTATCTTTAAAATAGTAGGTGCAATATCGGATAGTCTGCCGTCATTTACATTAGTGTATTTGTCACTAACAAGAATTATTGGTACAACATTTAGCGAGTGTGCGGTATTCGGACTGCCGTCGCTATTCAAAGCGTAGTCGGCATTACCATGATCGGCTATGATAATAACCGTGTAATCATGTTTTTCCGAAGCATCCACAATTTCGCCGACACATTCGTCAACAACAGTAATTGCTTTTTGAATTGCGCTGTAAACACCGGTATGTCCTACCATATCGCCATTAGCAAAATTTAAACAGATGAAGTCAGCAGATTCATTATTGATTTCTTCGACAATTGCATTTTTAACTTCATAAGCGCTCATTTCCGGTTGAAGGTCATAAGTTGCAACTTTCGGAGAAGGAATTAAGATACGTTTTTCTCCCGGAAATTCAGTTTCAACACCTCCATTAAAAAAGAAAGTAACGTGAGCATATTTTTCAGTTTCCGCAATTCTTATTTGGCGCAATAAATTTTTTGACACAACTTCTCCTAAGGTAACATGCACATGTTCTTTGTCGAAGATAACATGAAGATTTTTAAATGTATCATCATAAGGAGTCATTGTTAGATAATACAAATTTAATGGTTTCATATCGTATTCCGGAAATGCTTCCTGCGTAAGCGCTCGCGTATATTGACGGGCGCGGTCATTGCGAAAATTGAAACTAATAACAACATCATTATCTTTGATGCAAGCAATGGGCTTATTGTTATCATCAAGTATTACGGTAGGAATGATGAATTCATCGGTAACATCCTTAACATAAGATTTCTCTATAGCTTCTTCTGCAGAATGTGCAACAATTCCAATACCATTAACCATTGCATCATAGCCGCGCTTTACTCGCTCCCAACGTTTATCTCTATCCATTGTATAGTATCTACCTGCAACAGTTGCGATTTTTCCATTACTTGTTTCCAAATGTTTGTTTAGATTTTTAATAAAACCTAATCCACTGTGCGGGTCGGTATCTCTTCCATCAGTAATTGCGTGAATGAAAACATCTTCAATGCCATATTCTTTTGTGATATCGCAAAGTTTGTATAAATGTTTGTCGGATGAATGAACGCAACCATCAGAAACTAATCCGATAAAATGTATTGCAACATTATTTTCTTTCGCATAATTCATTGCATCGACAATCGTTGGAATTTTCGTGATTGAATTATCTTCACATGCTTTGTTTATTCTTACAAGATCTTGATATACAACTCTTCCAGCGCCAATATTCAAATGTCCTACTTCGGAGTTACCCATTTGGCCTTCAGGAAGTCCAACATCTTCGCCGCTGGTTTTCAAAGTAGCATGCGGATATTTTTTTGTCAATCTATCTATATTCGGTGTAGGTGTATTGCTAATAACATCAGCTTTCGAACCATCGCCAATACCCCAACCGTCTAATATCATTAAAAGTACTTTTTGCATAATAATTATTTTATAATAAAGCGTGTGATATCATTCCACATTGCCAAAGCGAACAATGCAAATATCAAGAGCATTCCTATTATTTGAGCGTATTCCAAGAATTTATCGCTTGGTTTTCTTCTCGTTATCATTTCGTAAAGAGTAAAAATAACGTGACCTCCGTCAAGTGCCGGAATTGGTAATAAATTCATTATCGCAAGAATGATTGAGATGAATGCTGTTAATTGCCAAAAGGCTTGCCAATCCCAAGTTCCCGGGAAAATGCTTCCTATTGTTATGAAACTACCAACAGATTCGTATGCTTTAACTTCCGGTGAGAACAATAATTTCAGTTGTTTCAAATAACTTCCAATTCCGGTGAATGCTTTTGCACAACCGGCGGGGACTGCTTCAAAGAAGGAATAATTTTTTTCGGCGAAATCAAAAACCCCTGATGCTGTAACAAATACGCCGAGCAATGCTTCTTCACTTAAATGAACGGGATAATCTAATGTGTCATTATTTCTTATAACACTTACAATAATATCCTGATTAGCATATTTTTGTAATTCCGGTTTGTATTCATCGAAGAAATCCATGTAATTATGATTTATGCCGATAATTCTATCATTGACTTCAATTCCTGCAATTTTTGCCGGAGAATCTTCAGAAAATCCGCCAACGTTAAAAGGAATGCGCGGACTCATAAATAGTTCTTGAGCTTTAACGATTTTGCCCATTGTTTCTTGGGGAATCGTTACATTAACTTTTTCGCCATCTCTAAGAACTTGTATTGTAGATGCTTGCTCAAGAAGTATTTCTTCCGGAATTTTATAAAATGATTCAACCTTGTTGTTGTCAATGCTTAAAATTTTATCTCCGGTTCTTAATCCCATTTCATAACCTAATGAATCGACTGTAATTCCGTATTTTACATTATCTGTTGGAAGATAAGCTTCACCGTAAGCTGCTAATAATCCGATATAAATAACCATTGCTGCAACGATATTCATAATAATACCGCCGAGCATTATTATTAATCGTTGCCAAGCAGGTTTTGAACGAAATTCATAATGTTGAGGTTCATTCTTCATTTGTTCCATATCCATTGATTCATCGATCATCCCAGCGATTTTGACATATCCGCCTAATGGCACCCAGCCGATTCCCCATTCTGTTGTTTCAGGATATTTCATCCAATTGTCGTCGCTCAATTCTTCAATAGGAATTTGTTCATAAATCATTCGACCCTTTGAATCAGTCATTTGATTACCGTATTCATCAAGTTTTGGTCGTTCATTAACAATGTTTTTTGAGAAGAATTTAAAATGCCATTTGTCATTAAATTTCTTAGCTCTTAAAATGGAAAACTTCGGATTAAAAAACAGATAAAATTTTTCTACTCTAACTTTAAATATTTTAGCTGCGATAAAATGTCCGAACTCATGAACGATAACTAAAAGGGACAGACATAATAACAATTGTACGATTTTTATAAATACTACCATAAAATTATTTTTTCATTTTTTTCTTGAATATAACGTTTTAACCTTGTGTAAATTGTAGTTAAGCCACAACAAATTAACACAATTGACAAAGGTAATAAAGAAAATCGGTTTGAAAATTGTAAATTAATTAAAAAAGCATAAAAGGATTCTGTTTTGAAAAAGTATTATTTATATGACTAATTTGCTTGTATGTAAATACTTTAAATTACATTCTAGTAATAAATTCATCCAAGCTGTCATTTTCGTTCAATCCAAATTTTTTCTTTAGTCTAAAACGTGCAACTTTAACAGATGTTGTTGCAATATTCTGAATCGTTGCAATTTCTTTAGTTGACAATCCAATTCTAATATATGCGCAAAATCGAAGATTTGTTGTGGTCAAATCATCACATTTCTTTTTTAGATTTTTGAAGAAATTCGGATGAACTTTTTCAAAGTGCATTACAAAAGTTTCCCAATCAAGATCAGTATGAAGGTTGTTTTTTATTAAATTGTTAATTTCTTCAATCCTTGTTTTGTTATTATCGTTGGAAGTCAGCTCATTTACATTATCCATAATGTTTACAAGCAAGTTATTCTTGTTTGAAAGTAGCATCGAATATGAAGTTATTTCTCTTACTTTTGAGTCGAGACTTTCTTTTAGAAGTTGTTGTTTATTCTTTTTTTGTTTAATTATTATTAACAGCATAATCATCAATAGCATACTTATTATTACAGCAATAATTGAAATTATCAGACCTATATTTCGCATGTAGAGTTCCTTTTCCTTTATTTTAAGTTCTTTTTTCGAATAATTTATTATGGCATTTATATAAGTGCGGTATGTTTCAAACATTTTTGCTCTATTATTTATGTTATCTTGTAACTCAACATATTTCGTCAGATAATAATATGCGCTGTCTTTTTGATCTAAACCACTATATATATTTGATATTTCTAATAAGCAACTACTTGATAAGTTCTGGTTGTTAAGTATTAAAGCTATATCATAAGTTTTCTCAAAATAATATAATGCAGAATCATGCATGCTCAATTGATTATAATAATAGGCAGTATTATAGTTTAAATTATAGTAAAAATATTTGTTATTAATTTCGGGATTTTCATCAAGTAAAGCGGCAATAATCTTCAAATACTTAAATGATTTTTCATATTGCCCAAGGAATGAATAAATTCCGCTCAGATTCGCATATAAATGAAGTAAGGATGATGGGTGATTACCGGTTTTTATAGGTTCAACTAATGATAACAGAGAATCAACCAATGATAGAGGATGATTTTGTAGAAAGGAATTTGCCATATATAAGTTGCATTTAACACGATAATATAAATTGTCGGTAGGAGTAAGATACGACAAAGCTTCAACAAAATAATCATTTGCTAAATGATGACTATGAATTTGGTTTGAGATATTTCCAAGAAGATTTAATGTTTTTGCAATGTAGTAGGTGTTGTTTTCGATTTTAAAGTTTTCTAATGCATGCATTGCCGCAAAAAAACTATCTAAAAACTCGTTCAAAACTATGTTATTAACGGCTATAGCATATTCAGTTAAAGCAATGTTGAATAAACTGCTTCCTTCATAATGCTGTAGATATGTTAAATGATCATTTAGTTTATTTATTAGGAGAGAGTCATATTTGAAATTATTATAGTTAATCAAACTTTCCAAATAAAGGCATGTTGTGTAATAGTTACTGTTTTCAGGATATAAATCGGCAATATTGTATAAATCATTTAGTAGTTCCATTGATTCGGAATAATTATATGGTAAAATATCCTCCACCTTTTGGCTTACTTCCCAAAAATCACTTATATTGCTTTTTTGAGAAAATGCTCCGGTTGAATAACAAACGATTCCGAAAACAATTGCTGTTTTAAATAAAATATGTTTCATAAAAGACTGAAAAATATATTAAATGCAAAGTAACACATTTTAGACGAAACAAAACTCATTATTTTTAAGATGAAATAATATATAAATTATAATATATTGACATTCAATATTAATATTTATATTATGTATCCCCTTTGTATACCTTTAAAATTTGGTTGTTGGGATATTAATACAATATCTTTGCACTTGTACTTGAATGGATGTATGTCATTTTTCATTTACATAAATATTTATATTTAAAAATCTTAAAACTTATAGTTATGATGAAAAAATCTACCTTAATTTCAATTTTCTTAATGGGAATAATCTCATTAAATTTCAACTTAGCATTATCACAGCAATGGAAACCGGCAAACTTTCCCGAAGCATCGACTTGGACAATATGTAAAACGGCAAATGGTAATATAATTGCGGCTGTAGATAAATATCCGGATAATAACGGGAAACTCTACATCTCAAAAGATAATGCTGGTTCTTGGGAAGAATGCAATGTTGCCGGTTATAATTATTCAGCTTATGTCGTGGTTGAAAATTCTGTTTATATGGGAGGACTTTTTGGAAACATTGCTATTTCGCACGATAACGGCGAAACATGGACATTATCCAATCTTTCCGAAGCCATTGGAGAAAATATCACTGATAGTTATCCCATTTATGCAATGGAATATCATAATGAAAGAATATATGCTTCTGTTTTATATTTAGGTATTGCCTACAGTGAAGATTGGGGTGAAACATGGGTAATGACAGACAGAGAATCACTTTTATTAGAGAACCCCGAAGATGGTGGCCAATGGTGTTACGGACTCAGAGCTTATAAAGGTAAATTGTATAACTTGGCAGCTTTTGGTATTTGGACTTATGATGAGGATAGTGATTTATGGAATATGATAAATGATGCTTGGTACAACTCAGGAGCAGTTGTTCACAACGATATATTATATGTTAATCATAATGCGCATGGAATTCCTCAAGCTATCCGTTATACTTCGGATGGTGAGAACTGGACAGTTATGAATATACCCGATGGCCTTTCAACGAGTGTAAGAGTTCTTGATTTTTATGGAGATGCATTGTTTATAGGACACGTTATTGATGGTGTATGGTACACCTTAGATAATGGTGAAACTTGGATTGATTTTAAAGATGATTTTCCAGGGTACTCTCCTATTCCTGAACTTACATTTTATGATTGTCCAATGGGGTTTGTTTTTGCTGATGGAAATATTATTTGCAGCGTTTTCTCATCTAGAGGAGACGGACTTGGTGTTATTATTGCCCCTATCCCTGATAATATTGTTGTTGGAATTGAAAAACAAGAATTTGATAGCAATGTTAAGTTTACAGTTTACCCAAATCCCACCAATAACTTAATTACAATTAATATTGATTTGAATGAAAGTGCAAATGTGGCATTAAATATAACAGATATTCATGGTCGAACAATATTTTCCAAACCAGTTGCTGTGGCATCAGGTGAATATAGAGAATCTGTTTCTGTAAAAGGTTGGGCACCCGGATTGTATTTTTATAATTTGCAGTATAACAACAAAATATATACTGATAAATTTATTGTTAAGTAAAAATAATATGACTTTTACTCAAGGTTTGTGATAGTATAACAAACCTTGAGTAGAAGTTTAATAGGCATATATTATTTGTTCTCTTGTCTCCTTATCCACCGCCAATAAATCATCATAAGTTGGATTATTTATCACATTGTGATTTTCCATTGCCTTAGTAATAATTTTAGGAATATCGGTAAATTTTATTTTATTATCTAAGAATGAATAAACAGCGGCTTCGTTGGCGGCATTTAAAACGGCGGTCATACTTCCTCCAATTTTACATGCTTCTTTAGCTAAATTTAAACATGGAAATTTTTTATGATCAACTTGTTCAAAAGTTAATTGGTTAAATTGGTTGAAGTCAAACGTTTTACTTTGAGATTGAACTCGATAAGGATAGGATAAAGCGTACTGAATTGGAATTTTCATTGACGGATAGCCCATTTGCGCTTTAATAGAATTGTCTACAAACTCAACCATTGAGTGGATAATCGATTGAGGATGAATAACCACATCAATATTATTTACATCAACATCAAAGAGGAGTTTTGCTTCAATTATTTCAAAGCCTTTATTCATTAAGCTTGCGGAGTCGATTGTGATTTTTGCGCCCATTTTCCATGTAGGGTGATTTAGAGCCATCTCAGGAGTAACACTTTCCAAGTCGGAAATATCATAATTTCTGAAAGGTCCGCCTGATGCCGTGAGAATCAATCGTTGAATTTCATTAAGTCCTTCACCTTGCAAACATTGGAAGATTGCTGAATGTTCCGAATCAACGGGTAAAATTGCAGATTTGTGTTTGCGAGCAAGTTCAATAATAATATCATTACCAACAACCAAACTTTCCTTATTAGCCAACGCAATGGTTTTACCGGCAAGGATAGCGTAATAAGTTGGTGAGAAGCCTGCAAATCCGGTAATACCATGAACAATAGTATCCATTTCAGCAACATCGCAAAACTTATTTACAGATTCCGTACCAGTATAAACCTTTATTCCTTTTGGTTGCAAAATATCTGCAACATATTTGTATTTGTTTTTGTCGGCAATTACAACAGCATTCGGATTACAATCAAGCGCTTGTTTGATTAAAAGTTCGGCATTACTTCCGGCAGCTAATGCTTCAATTACAAACAGTTCAGGATGTTCTTTAACAATTTCTATTGTTTGCGTTCCTATTGAACCCGTAGAACCGAGTATTCCTATTTTTTTTTGTTCCATCTTATTTATATTAATAAATGTATTTATAGCCGAATAATTTGCACCATTCATCAAAGATTATCAAATGTTTTTTGCCGTATTTAGCAATATCATTTTTTATATCTTCAATTGCTTTAGGTTTTGCGAGTTCATTTTGAGATTTAGAAAAAAACTTATCAGCGTAAGCCACAACTTTTTCCTCGATACTTATCGGGTACATATCTTTTATGGGAAGTGGTAATTTGTTGGAGATGATATCATCCTTAAAAATTCCCGTTCCAATATGTCTTTCACAAACCAAAGCATATTCTTCAAGTTTTTCATCTTCAAGAATAAGTCGCCCCATTATTCCATGTTGAATATAAGGCACAAATCCATAGCAATGAAGTTTTGGCGCATCTACCATACATATTCCAATATCATGTAACAGAGCAGCATTTTTGACAAAACTTTTGTCAATATTAAGATGTTTATTGTAGTCGCAAATTTTTTCCACAGCATTTGCAACAGCTTTAACATGTTGAATATATATCTTATAAGAATCTGTTTCCGGAGGGAAATATTTTTCAATTACATTAATAATATCCATAAAATTTTATTTAGGATACTAATTCTTCTTGACTTTAGATGAAGGCGCTTTTACTAACTTTAATGTTAGAGAATTAATAAAAGGTATTTCATATTTTGGATAGAAACATTCAATATCAATATTGTATTTTGTAGCTTGATTTACAGAAAAATTTGCTCTAATAACTTGAGAGTAAGTTATAGTACCATTATCTTGCATTTCACCACGAAACTCATAAGCATCCTTTAACCTGAATTGAAATTCCTTAATTCGCTCCTCTCCATCATCAGTTGTTGTAATAATATGCAGTGGTAAAACATTATAATTAATATTCGGATCATAATTGACTTCAAGGATCATATCATAACTATTATCAGGATTAATTGGCACTTCAAACTTAACATGTTCAAAGCGTGGCCATATTCCATTTTCAAAAGTATAATTTTGTGTAAAATATACCTTTTGCTTATTACAACTTGATAGTACAATAGTGGCTAATATTAATAAACAGATACCTTTAAATTTCATGATAAAATTTTCTTTAACGCTGCAAAGATAATAAAATACAAGACTTTATTTTGAGCTAAAAATGAAAATATCATTAAAAAAAGTTAATATAAGGTAATGTTCTCATGTTTTGTGCATATTAATATAAAAGTAGGATCCTAAAACTAAGGAGTAAGTCGAAAATCCTAAAAGAGTAGACGCAATTAAAAATTAAATGATTATGAAAAAAATGTTTTTATTAATTCTGATCACGGTTATGTGTGTCGGATTAAATTATGCGAATACAAGCAGTATTCCGGTTGTAAATGATGAAGTAGAATCTGAAGCTTTAAGTTTAGCACAAGAAAAGAGGCCTAAACTAAGACTTAGGATTTACTGGGGAAGATGGATTAATGGTGATTGTGTTCCCGGTTTTGGAATTTGCGAAATAAGATTGTCTGTAACTTTTGGCAAAAACAGCAAGGGTAATGATGATGGAATGTTTGGTGAAATAGAAAACACAGGCAAAGAACTTGTACTTTTTCTTGAAGAATCTGATATTAAGGGAGATGACATCTTATCAAAGAACATTTCATCAAGTAAAAGCGGAATTAAGTTCGACCAAGCGTTTACTATTCCGGCAGAAGTTATGATGGAATTGGGTATAAGAGGAGAAAAGAAAGTTAGTGCCGGAAGTTACAAAGTAAGTTTTGAAAACGGTAAAGTGAAAATTCATATTCCATTATAGGAATATTGACAAGTTTTACTAGTAGTTTTTTCACACGGTTCCCGCAAAAACGGGAACCGTTTATAAAAAATAAGCAAATTAAATTGATAATATATGAATGGATGTATTTTATTTCACTGTGTTGGCGATTTTATTTATGATGGAGAATACATTTTTAAACGTATATTATCCAAATAAAATAAACAATCAAATTTCGTTATGCGTTTCACTAAAAGATTATCTGTCAAATGATTATTACAAGATGATCTTAGATGAAAGCATTCCTCTTTATGTTCCCCAAAAAAGTTGGTTGCTAAACGCCGAATTGTACTTTGTAACCTTAGGCGTCAATTCGAATGAGTTTATCGAGGAAAATATTTCAATGTACAATCTTAGCGGCGATGTATCAACATATTTTTCATTGAAATATTTATCAAAAAACATCAATTATAATTTGATTTCAAACTATTCTTTTGGATATAATTTTGAATCAAATAAAAAGTTTTCAATCACCTTAGATGAGTTAAATCTAAATCAATCGATTATATACAAATCAAAGAAAATAAAATTTAACGTTATTAGTGCTTTTAACTCTCAATTATTTAATTCTTTTGAAGATGGTTTGTTGATTTCAAGTTTTTTATCACCGGGTCAATTTCAATATTCCTTAGGATTTTATTTCGAAGATAATAAGAAAGTTACAAAACGTTTTTCGGTAAACTTTGCATCAGTACAATCAACGATAATGCTCAACCAAAAGATTTATGAAAATTTAGATGAAAAAATTATTAATGGAGTAAATTCAGGTAAAGTTTTGATTAACAGATTAGGCTTGTCAATAAATTTCTATTTTGAAAAAGATTTTAAACATTATGTAAGAATAAAAAATAGCGGAAGAATATTTTTTCCGGGAGAAGATAAATTCTTATCGGAAAAATGGATAAGTAAATTTAATGTTAATCTTGAAAATGAAATTATTCTATTTCGCACAAGTAATTATAGCATTGCAATAATGTCAAAGTTTGACTATAATCGGTACGACAGTCAAACAATTGAATGGTACAACAAACTTACGATAAATATTAAGATAAAGTAAGTTCATCAGTTAACTCAAATTCTAATTGTAAAAAGTATATCTTCCCTTATTCTGGGTTTTATTACCATATTGTATTGCGGTTTCCGGACAATGATGAATGCAAGCAAGACATTGAGTGCAGTTTCCCAACCACTTGGGTTTAGCTTCATGTAAAATTACATTCTTTACCGGACAGACATTTGAGCATATTCCGCATGAAATACATTTGTCATCAGCATAAAAATCTTTGTCATTCATGGCATACTTGCAGAAAAGAGGATGTATTATTCGAGATTTAAGAAATGCTGCATTCCCTTTTGTATAATAATCCAGTGGGTAATCATCTAATATCAATTGCATAATTACAGGTAAGGTTTTTTCTGCTCTAACTTTTTTCTGCTCTTCAAGTTCTTTATTATCAACATCAAATGATGGAAATATAATATAATTATTTGGCATTTGTAAAGAATAGATATGCTCTGTTTTCCATGCTTTTTCTCGAAAAAGTTTTTGAAGCATTTTATCGGTATAGCCACATTGATCACCACATGTTACTATAGCATATATGAGATTCTTTTTATAATTATCAATTTCAAGCTTTTTGATAAATTGTTTTACTATTGGAGGAATTCCCCAAGAGTGAGTTGGAAATACAAATCCAATTCTTTCATTTTCTTCTACTGAAAATTTCGGAATTAATTCATTTCCAAGTGAAAAATAATCTCCAATTGCAATTACCTTTTCATCTTCAAGATATTCGGCAAGATTTCTCGTAACCCACAGAGAATTATCTGTCCCAGAAAAATAGAAAATCATTATTTTTTCTCCCAAACATTAATAATCTTGCCAACGAACATTGTATGGTATGCTTCTTCAGCTCCGCTGTAAAAATCTCTTGCTTTATCATCAAGAATATTTTCTTTAATCATATCATTAAAAAAGATCTTTTCGCATTCGATTACTAACCGCGCTTCTTTAAAATACATATTACCTTGTAATGTGTATTGAGGAGTTAAACCGGAATTTTTAATTTTATCTTCATCTCTGCCTGAAACGGTTCCAAAGTAAGATGCTTTATCTCTGTATTCTTCGTCAAAAGCGCATAAAGTAAAATAATGTCCCTCATCAATAAACTGATAAGTATAGCGCGAATCTCTAATATAAATTGTGGCAACAGGATATCCCCATAATATACCAAAGCCACCCCAGCTGATAGTCATAGGATTAAAGTTATTGTCTTCTCCTGCTGTTACAACAAACCAATTGTCGTTAAATAGTTCAAAAGTATTTTCTTTTAAATCTTTAATATCAATTCTTTCGAATTGTTTTTCATTAGTGTTACATGAATTCATAATGACCCCAAATAAAATGATTAAAATAAAAATGTGATTTCTCATAGATTTTAGTTTTGTTGTTAATATCGTGCAAAAATAATAAATTGCAATTGATTGTGCAAACAGAATTAATTTTTGTATTTCAGTATAGTAAAAATAATAAATTATTGTCGAAATAGCTTATCAATCAATAATTGTGTTATCTTTGCAATCGAAATTGAGTTAGAATTTTTTTTAGTACAGTTCTTCATTATTATTTGTTGTCTCTCCTTTTAATCTTTCCCTCTCAATCACTTAGTATTTATTTAAACAATTTTTAATGAACATTTACATTACAAGTTTAAGTTATAATGTTAACGATAATGACTTAAACAAATTATTTTTAGAGTTTCGAATCCATCCCCTTTAGAAATTT
The DNA here is from genome assembly GCA_030265965.1 of Odoribacter sp. OttesenSCG-928-L07. GTDB lineage: Bacteria > Bacteroidota > Bacteroidia > Bacteroidales > BM520 > RGIG7150. Next base: position 3,145 of record JAJDHA010000001.1, on the reverse strand, counting down.
TCCATTTAATCTTATTTAAAGTTTAAACTGCTTATGTTGTCTCATATAGGTAATGGTAGAATTTATTTTATTAAGATTTTGATACATATATTATAAATGAGATCTGAGATTGATCGACGAAAATAGAGGAAAAATATATAATTAGAAAAAAACATGACATTTAAAGAATTAAACATAATACCACAAATATTAAAAGCAGTAGAAGAACAAGGTTATGAAAAGCCTACTGAGATACAAGAACAAGCCATACCAGTAATACTTTCTAAAAGAGATATTATTGGTTGCGCAAAAACAGGCACTGGGAAAACAGCATCATTTACAATACCTATTATTCAATTATTGCAATCGCAACAAATTCAAGATAAATCGCGTAAAATACAAGCATTAATATTAACTCCCACACGCGAGCTTGCTTTGCAAATCAGCGACTGTATTAAAGATTATGCAAAATATACAAACATAAAACATGGAGTAATATTCGGCGGAGTGAACCAAGAGCCTCAAAATAAAATGTTGCGTAAGGGTATTGATATACTCGTAGCGACACCGGGGCGTTTGCTCGACTTAATAAATCAAGGTTATATCAAATTAAATGATATTCGTTATTTTGTGTTGGATGAAGCAGATAGAATGCTTGATATGGGATTTATTAATGATATAAAACGTATTATATCAAAACTTCCTGAGAGAAGACAAACTCTATTGTTCTCTGCAACAATTCCTTCTTCAATAACATCATTAACAAATAAGATATTAAAGAATCCTGTTAGAATTAATATTTCGACAGAATCAGCACCAACAGAACAAATTGAACAATTATTGTACTTTGTGGAGAAAAAAGATAAAAGTAATCTGTTGATTTCTATTTTAAAAGAAGAGAAAAATCAATCGGTATTAGTTTTTTCACGCACAAAACATAATGCTAACAATATTGTGAAAAAACTTGTTAAAGCAGGTATCGGAAGTGAAGCTTTGCACGGAAATAAAAGTCAAACTTCTCGACAAACAGCTCTATCTAATTTTAAGACCGGGAAAACTCGAGTAATAGTTGCTACAGATATTGCTTCGCGCGGAATTGATATAAATGAATTACCTTTGGTGATAAATTTCGATCTTCCGGAAGTACCTGAAACATACATTCATCGTATTGGAAGAACAGGTAGAGCAGGACATTCAGGCAGAGCCGTATCATTTTGTTCCCAAGAAGAAAGAAAATTGGTTAACGGTATTCAAAAATTAATGGGAGTAAAAATCAATCAGGCTGTAACAGCAGTTTAAGTTTTAATAGATTAATAATCAAAATTTTATATATGGCAATATCATCAAACAAAAGAGAAAACGAAAAAAAGAGACAACAAAAGAAATTAGATAAGCAAAAACGTAAGGAAGAAAAGAAGATTACGGGTAAATCCGACTTCGATGATATGATAGCTTACGTTGATGCTCACGGGAATATTACATCAACGCCGCCTGAATTGCAAGATAAAGAGGAAGATATTGAGCAAGAGGATATTATTATTTCAATTCCGAAAAAAGACAAGGAAGAAATTCTTGTTTTAAAAGGTCGTGTTGAACATTTCAATGAAGCTAAAGGATTTGGATTTATAAAGGACTTAGCAAGTGTAAATAAATATTTTTTCCACATCAGCATGGCGCCTGAAAATATCGCCGAAGGAAATATTGTTACTTTTACTTTGGAGAAAGGTAATAGGGGGATGAATGCGGTGAATATTGAGTTAGTTTAACCAAGGATTTTCTGCTTTGAGATTTTTGTTTTTAACCCATTTTCTAAACTCCCATCCTACCATTACTTTGATTAGATGTACCCCACCTGTTATTTCAGGATGTTTTTTTTCAAATCTTGGAATATTATAGGAATAACCCATTCTAAAATAAAACAAAGTGAGATTCGAATGATGGGTAAAAACAGAATAGGAATTTTCTCTACTTGATGTTTTATAATCAAAAAAGCATCCAATGTTATATGTTATAGATTCCAATTCCAATTCCCTTACTTCGTCTGGTAATTTATCACTTTCAGGACCAATACTTATGTAACCAACTCCTATGTATGGAGTAATTTTTATTTTATGATTATTGTAAATGCCATATCCAAAAGCAGTATTAATAGATACAGTACTATATCTGGAGCCTTTATTCAGCATTCCTGTCGAATATTCAAGTGGCTTTTTGTTTTTACTTAGACCGAAATACATGTCAGAAAGTAACGCAAATTTTTTATAAAATATATCAAAAGATACATCAATGATTCCATAATGTTTGTAATAATCTTTCAATGTCCCCGACAAAATACCGCAGCCTAATCCAACATTAATAGTCCATCCCCAATTGCTTTTAACATAAAGTTTATTTCTCATATTACTTATGTTACCCAAAATGTAAGAAATATACTTACTCTTTGGATATTTCTTTACAAATTGTTCAGATAATTCGTTTAAATTATCTTGAGAAAAGCCTAATTTTGAGCTATATATATAATTGAAGTATAAAATTAAGAAATCTCTAAGATCATGTGCAATATTTGATTCAAATATCCATGATTTAATTTTGTCAGCATCAACCTCTGCCTTTTTTACCAGAACACTACTTAAATTATATTTTAATATCTCATTTCCATAGATGAAGTAACTTTTATTTCTATTATGAATATCCATTAAAATTATATTTCCTAAAGTTTCATATTCACGGGTGTAATACAAAACAAGTATATATTCATCACTACTAAAGACAGAATGATATTCATCCTCAATATTATAAATTAAATAATCTTTGATTTCTTTAAATTTATCAAGATCCCCTTCGATTAGTTTTTCCTTCATGTATTCTTTGCCTTTGTATATTATTACTGACTTTGTTTCTTTCTGATTTATAATCTCCTGTTCAATAGGATTAACCTGCGCAAAAAGACAAGTTGCAATGAAAATAAAGATTGATATTGAAATAAGTTTTTTCATTCTATTTTTGATTTTGTAATTTTATGCAAATATAACAAAATTTAACTTTTGATAAAACATTTCGAAACTTTCATTTCTCAACTGTTTTGTTTACATCGTTTCGTCGCGCACCTATGGCGCGCGTGGGAAAATGGCACATATCACGAGGCTACCGTTCGAAATTCCCGATG